>CAZXHO010000280.1:0-3616 GCA_964640365.1 uncultured Sangeribacter sp.
TTGGGTATAATATTGTCTTTCTTTATAAAATCTCCGTTATAAAGAGATGACGTCACCATCTCAATGCTACTTTCTGGGCTATTTGTATTTTTCTATATTATGTGCTTGCCACATTACTTCCGGTGGATAAACTTATAGGCAATCTCTATCCATTATTTGGCTTTGCACTTCTCTTCATGGCAGCCGGGATTATGGGTTACATGATATTCCACGGCATGGATATACCCAGCGGATTTTCCGATGGTTTGTTTAATCGTCATCCTGCAGGAGAGGCTGCACCGATATTCCCTATGATGTGTATTTCCATAGCATGCGGTGCCATATCAGGATTCCATGCTACTCAAAGCCCTATGATGGCTCGGTGTCTGCAGAATGAGAAATATGGACGCCCCGTATTTTATGGGGCTATGGTTTCAGAAGGAGTTGTAGCCTTGATTTGGGCTGCTGCGGCAATTACCTTTACAGGAGGATATGACAAGCTCGCTTCCTACATGGCTGAGAATGGTCAGGATGCCGGTATTCTCGTTCACGAGGTATGTGTGAATTGGCTCGGAACATTCGGTGGAATCCTTGCTATACTTGGTGTAATCGCCGCACCCATCACAACGGGAGACACCGCAATGCGTAGCTTGCGTCTTATAATCGCCGATTCATTGGGTATTCAGCAGAAGAAATTCCTCAAACGTCTTCTGGTTACCGTGCCTATAATCGCAGTAAGCTATATGCTTTTGAACATTAACTTCGATGTGTTGTGGAGATACTTTGCATGGTGCAACCAGACCCTGTCTATCTTCACGCTTTGGGCATGCAGCGTCTATTTAGCACGCTATCGGAAGGCATATCTCATTACCATGATTCCTGCCATGTTCATGACAATGCTGTGTATAAGCTTTATTTGTTATGCGCCATTAGGCGGTTATGTCGAAGGTGTCGGACTTCCTTTAATATATAGTGAAATGATCGGCCTTATCGCAACACTTGCTTGCACATGGTTCTTCTTTCAATGGAAACGCTCTCTTGATTCTACGGCTATGCTTGCAGAGGATTAAACATACTTTATAAAGCAACATTTTAAACCTACAGACATTGGATAATATACCCTAAAGAGGGCGTGTCAAAAATTGAACTGACACGCCCTCTTTGGATTTCGTTCCTTAACGACTTAGAAGATTTATAAAATAGGATAGATACTTAACGGGTAATAAGATCAATGCGTAAATACCGGTATGATTGTGCCGTCCGGATTAAACTGAAGACGATCAATGCATACTTCGCGATGAATTCCCGGTGACTCATTCCTATAAGCAGGATTAATGCGGTGATACACAATAATCCAGTCATCAGTACCCGGAAGTTGAAGGGCTGAATTGTGAGCCGTGCCAATCATGCGATGACCTTTCTGAGAAAGGATAACCGGAGATTCTGCAACCTTGATAGGACCCAGTGGAGAATCTGAAGTTCCATATGCCACATGATAATTGGGAGAACCGGTATCGTCAACGCTCCAAAAGAAATAATATGTACCGTCACGGAATATTACATACGGCGCCTCTCGGAACTGATAATCGGCGAGTGTTCCTCCTTCCGGAGTCATAACAGTAATTGTCTCCGGTTTTATGGATACCATGTCATCATTAAGTTCCGCACCTGCCATGTAGCCGTTTCCCCAGTAAAGAAAAGATTTTCCACTGATTGGATCTGTAAACACATCGACATCTATCTGCTGACCGTGTCCTGCCGGAGACGAGGTTACGATCGGTTGCTCAAGAGCAACAAAAGGTCCGGTTGGATTGTCTGCAACTGCCACACCTATCTGTTTCCCGTTGTCGGTTTTGGGATTTGCGCTGAAATAGAAGAAATACTTATATTCACCGTTTACTTTCTTTTCTTCAATAGCCGGCGCCCATGCATTACCGTTAGCCCATGGAACCTGCTCTGTGGAAACATCAAGAGTTACTCCTTCATAATTCCAATCCTTAAGATCGGGTGAGGAATAACATGTGAAGTATGTGCCTCCCCACCCCGGGAATCCGTCGGTAGTGGAATAAATATAATATTTACCGGTTTTCTCCGAATAAAGAATTTCGGGATCGGCATGAAACTCGGGCAATACAGCATTGACCGTACCTTTAAGATAGGATGGGAAAGCTTTTAGTAGACGATTGTATTCGTCTTCCGTGATTTGCATCACTGTGCCATGACGTGGATGGAAATCCATGGATACAGCAGAATCCACCACCTTGAAATTGTCAAGGTCTGAAGATTCCGTAAATTGATATTGTCCGTCCATATATACGTCATACATAAGGATATACTTGTCGGAGTCAATCAGTTTAAAAGTGCCTGCACCCTCTACGGCTTTATCAGTCTGCTGTTTATAATCTGGAGATTCTTCCCATTTGCCGGAAGTAAGATTCTTGGTAGTGGCTTTTTTTATACCGTTGCCATGCCCTTCGGTTTTATAAAACATATGATAGACACCATCCTTATAAACGATATCACCGTCTATACAAGATTTTTTATCTTTAGGAATAAACAAAGGTTTCGGTTTGCCTATGAAATCAGTGAAGTCATCATTCGCATAAGCATAATAAATGATATCCGGACCGTCACCGTGTTGCATAGACCAGTAAACCAAATATTTCCCGGCATCCCGGTCAAAGATAGTCTGCGGTGCCCAGACACGTTTCAGATTCTCATTTCCTTTATAGCGTTTCTGGATATTTATCACGGATGGAGTCCAGTTGATTAGATCATCAGATTTCAGAAGCGTGAGCCCCCGGTTTGAATCCCATCCGTTTGCCGATACCATATCAGTGACCACCATATAGAAGTGCTTGCCATCTTCGGAACGGATTATGTGAGGATCACGCACACCTCCAGTCTCACTTATGAGTCTGGAGTCGATAATGGGACAATTGTCGTTTAGGGCAGTGTAATTCAGTCCATCACGGCTCACTGCGAACTTTATTGCTTCATCACGTTTGTCATTACCAGTGAAATAAGCAAAGAGATAGGCGCTTTTGGGAGAGTCTTGTGCAAATGCGGGAAGAGATGTGCCGGTCAAAAGACAGGCAATCGCCGCTGCAGGCAGGATCTTTTGTATTTTCATAATGAATAGAATAACGGTTATTCCCGGGCAGTCCTATGGAAAGAGAGCTGTTTGCCGGATTGTAAAAGATTTTATGGTTGAGGTCGCAAAGATAATTTATCTTTATGACTTTAATGGTAAATAATCATTCAATTACAAACAAAAATAATATACTTTTGACATTTTATAAAGATTGAACTAACGGAAAGATAAATTGACCGAAAATTTATTAAAGAATATCTCATTTATTGAGTAAATTTGTAGCTACAATCGCTATTAGGAATATTGACACATATAATCTTAAAATAATAAAATCATGAATCAGTTTTCACTTGAGGGTAAGATAGCCCTTGTCACCGGCGCAGCTCACGGAATCGGCTTCGCTATGGCATGTGCTCTGGCTGAGGCAGGTGCCAAAATAGTTTTCAATAGTTCAAATCAAAAGAGTCTTGACCTTGGGCTGCAGGACTATAAAGATAAAGGTATTGACGCCAAAGGATACGTTTGTGATGTAACGGACGAAGA
>CAZXHO010000281.1:0-3611 GCA_964640365.1 uncultured Sangeribacter sp.
CGATGGCTCGCAACCATCAGGAATGGGCTCGGCACCGTAAGGATTTGGGTGCTTGGAACTATTCTACCAATCAAGCTGTAATAGATAATTTCTTTGCAGAAGGCATACGCAGAATCAAGGGCACGGAAGATGTGGTGACCATCGGAATGAGGGGCGACGGCGACGAAGCCATGAGTGCCGAAGCTGACGTGAAGCTTCTGAAGAAAATTATCAACAACCAACGGAAGATCATTTCAAAAGAAACAGGACAACCGGCGAAGGAGACTCCACAGGTGTGGGCATTATATAAGGAAGTGCTCGATTATTACGATGCAGGACTTAGAGTACCGGATAATGTAACTCTTCTTTTATGTGACGATAACTGGGGAAACCTGCGCCGCCTTCCCGACAATGTTGAACGACGTCACCCCGGAGGCTGGGGAATGTATTACCATGTGGATTATGTGGGAGCCCCACGCAATAGCAAGCTCCTTAACTGCACTCCCATCCAAAACTTGTGGGAACAAATGGATCTTGCTTATGAATACGGAGTAGACAGATTATGGATTCTGAATGTAGGTGACCTCAAGCCTATGGAATACCCCATCACTCTTTTCCTCGACATGGCGTGGAATCCCAAAAATTTCACATCTCAAAATCTTCTCAGCCATACATTGCATTTCTTCGAACAGCAGATTGGCATGGAACAGGCTCCCGAAGCGGCACGCATATTCAATCTCTTATGCAAGTATAACGGCAGGGTAACTCCTGAGATGCTCGACCGTAACACCTATACCCTATCCACGGGCGAATGGAAAGAGGTGGCGGATGATTATGCTCGTCTCGAGGCTGAGGCTCTGAGGCAGTTCGTGTCTCTTGAACCTTCGCAAAAAGATGCCTACCGGGAACTTATTTTATTCCCGCTGCAGATAATGTCTAATCTCTATGAGATGTATTATGCACAGGCAATGAATCTCGCTGCTGCCGAAAAGGGACTTCCGGAGGCAAACGCATGGGCGGATCTTGTTGAAAAATGTTTTAACCGCGACAAGCAATTGATGGATGAATACAACACAGACATCGCCGGAGGGAAATGGAACGGCATGATGATACAGAAACATATCGGCTATACCGGATGGAACGATGATTTCCCGGAAGACACAATGCCTGAGGTTATTAGAACGGGAAGCGACAAGAATCAGGGAGGTTACACATTCCTGCCGTCACGGGATGCGATAATTATTGAAGCGGAACATTTCAACTCGGCGGAAAACGCACCTTCCGGTGCCGAATGGGAAGTAATTCCCTACATGGGACGCACTCTGAGCGGTGTGGCTCTACGCCCTTATTCTCTCGATCCAGCCGGTGCGGAACTCAAATATGATATTTCTCTTCCATGCAGTCTGGACAGCGTGAAAGTGCACGTTGTGACAAAATCAACTCTTGCATTTGAACGCAAAGAGGGTCACCGGTATGCTGTTGGGTTTGAAGGAGAGGAACCTGCAGTGATAAACTTCAATAAGGATTTGAATGAAGATCCGGAAAACATATATACGAACTATTATCCCGTGATTGCCCGAAGGGTTGTAGAAAAATCCGTGCCTTTAAAGAATCCCGTTTTCAATTCTGCCCATGTAAAGACCGGCTCATCAGATATAGAAAACGAAAGCGATAATACCAATGGATATTCCAAAGCTACTCTGGTTCTAAAGCCTCTTGATCCGGGCATTGTGTTCGAAAAAATTATAATTGATCTCGGAGGATATGTTCCGGCTTATCTCTTTGGTAAAGAAACCGAACATATCCGTGTCAAATAAAATCTGAAACCAAATAAGTTGCCGTTCCTGAATAGAGAAATCTCGTCAGGAACGGTTAATTTTATCGATAATCATCCCCTATCCTCCTATAAATTAGTTCACGGAGTTTTAGCATGTAAGTAAATTCCCGATTTTTTTCTAATTTTGCAACCGGTTTTCGCAAAACATAACGCATTAAGGTTACTTATTACAATATCCAAAACTAAACATGTTAACAACCGGTAAACTCGGCTTCTGGGGATTGACAGCCCTTGTATTCGGACTCGTAGTGGGAGTAGGAATCTACAATCTTCCCCAGAACATGTCGGCGGTGGCATCGCCAGCAGGAGTTTTCTTCGCATGGCTTGTCACCGCTGCAGGAATCTTACCTCTTGTGGTCTCTTTCAAATATTTAAGCAATCGCTATCCTCAATACAATGCCGGTCTTTATCAGTATGCTCAGGCGGGATTCGGTAATTTTACGGGCTTCAATATTGCATGGGGTTATTGGCTCTGCTCGGCATTTTCAAACGTAACCTACGGCGTAATGCTCAACGACTCGGTAGGAGCGTTCTTTCCACAATTGTTGCGCCACAGCTGGCAGACAGTCCTGTTTAGCTCAGTTCTTATCTGGCTCATGTATTACATCGTTTCCAGAGGCATAAAGACTGCCAAGATTGTCAACACTCTGCTTGCATTTATTAAGATCGTGATGCTCATATTTATAATAGGAGTGTTTGTAATCTATTTTAAGACTGATCTCTTTAACACCGACATATGGGGCACAGGTGAAGGACTTGGAAATATCGGCACACAGATAAAGGCTACGATGATGATCACTCTTTTCTGTTTCTTCGGCGTGGAAGGTGCTGTCATGATGTCTGCGCGCGCCAAAAACAGTTCTGACGTCGGCAAAGCCGGTGTGGCGGGATTCTCGATCTCTCTTCTATTGTATATGGCAATTTCCATTTTGTGTTTCGGACTCATGAGCCGAACGGCCCTTGCCTCTCTTCAAGACCCTTCCATCGCCTACATCATGCGTGGAGTATGTGGCGAATGGGCTTACTGGTTCGTGATTAGTGCAGTTATAGTGTCGTTGCTCGGAGGTTGGGTGGCATGGACCCTCGTTGTGGCGCAGGTGCCTTACGAAGCATCGGTGGTAGGGATTCTGCCCAAGGTATTCAGTCGACTTAACCGTCACAATATGCCGGCGTTCGGTCTGCTCGCTTCAAGCATTGCAATGGAGCTGTTCCTTCTCCTTGTGGTCACTGCCGACAATGCTTATCTGGCAGCGCTCCACATCACGGGGCTAATGATTATTCCATGCTATTTCTTCACCGGACTTTTCCTTTTGAAGAAGAGTAAGACCTGGAAAATCAGAAGTGTGGCGCTCATTGCAACTCTTTTCTGCTTATGGATGGCATATGCGGGAGGTCTGAAAGGAATGCTAATGACCTCGGTGTTCTATCTTGCCGGTATCGGATTTTACATCAAGGCGAGAAAGGAGGATGCTCGGGAGGCAGTCGGGAAAGAGGTCGGAAAGGGAGCCGGGAAACCGATATTCCATTTGTTTACTAAAAATGAGAAAATCGGGTTGGCTTTTCTGATTTTGGCATCTATTATTACGATTTATCTCTTTATTACCTCTCAATATCATCCGGCGTAAGGTGAGAATTAGTGTCTGACGTATGGTCTCTCCTCCATTATCCCAATAAGATTACCCCCTGATACTCAATACATAACCTCTCTTATGCTGATAAAAAGAATGGTCTGATAGCTATACGTGCATCAGACCATTCTTTTTATCTTTATTATTAATAACTCTTGAGAAGAGAT
>CAZXHO010000282.1:0-3605 GCA_964640365.1 uncultured Sangeribacter sp.
GGAAAAATTAGACTGAACAAAAAATAGGGAACATCAGTTTGCAGATGCTCCCTATTTTTTTATCCAATCAAATTGGAATCAATAAATTCCTATTAAAATGGGAAATTAATTCCAAAATTTAAAGCAGCATTGGAATTTAATGGAATGAATTCTTTAGACACTTTTCCAAAAATCTGATCCATGCCTAAAAATAAATTGAAACCTGTGGTGTGTACGTTTAAAAGCCATCCAATCCCTACTCCATAATTGCCCGCTACAAAGTTAAGATTAGCGGAAAAATAATCTACAGGTTTTATATTTGCTGAGAGTCTGAACTGAGTCCATGTATATTTCCCATATATCTTTGTGGAGTTTAGAAGCCCGAAATGAAGCTGGTCGTAGGACTGAAGCTCATATTCTGCTCCGAAATTTAAAGTAGCTCCTAAAGCTCTTGTATAGGAAGTTAATGTTTCCACTTCAGTCAGCTGATAAAGACTCGCAATATCACTTCTTAGCCTGCGCCATTCTCTTTTAAAAGAATTATCTGCATCATTGTCAACATTAAATATAAAAGAATCTGAAGTAACATTCTGTGTGCCTTGTGTATGAGCTTTCTGTGTTTTACCCCAATTTATAAAACCGAGATCCAATAAGGCTGCAGAGAACTTAAACTCATTCCATGTATATTCTGCTCCCAAGTCGATTGCCAAACCAAATCCCTGTGGTTTGAACCCATTTAAACTGCCTCCCGAAATAACATCTCGGTGAGACCTGTCGCTGTATGAATATTTATATCGGAAACCATTCATTGAAGCATAAACTTCAGCATTTGTACGAGCATTCCACATATTCTCCTCCATGGTCAGATGAGCGTCATTAAATTTGAAATCAAAGTTTCCCGCACCTACTAATATTTTCAATGCTGCGCCGGCTCGTAAACCAGGAATCTCCCAAATTTCTCTTGAATGATTAAAAGCGAGTTGAAAATACCCGTGTATATTTCCAACCATATCCTTTATTTCATAACTTTCATTCGTAATACCTTCTTTTGCAAGCGAGAAAAAAGTTCTCGGAACAGATAAGTCGGCAGAAGCAACCGCACTTAATGAGACAGTATTATATCCTCCCCAGTTGTAAAAACCTCCAGCGAGAATGTCTACTTTCTCGCTTGTTCCCATTTTGTTAGTAGCCCCGATACCTTTCATCGCTTTCTTTACATCGATGTCAGGATTGGTAAAAAGAACTGTTTTCCCATTCAAAGGATAGATGAGCTCTTTCAGATGCAAATTACCATGCATATTTGCATTCAGATTGCCTAAACCGGGCATAGACACAAAATTATCTTCATTTGCAAAAGCCGGATTCATCTGAAACCTATAATTATAATCATCAAGAAAATATCCTGAATAGGTCTGTGCTGACAGGGTAGCTACAAAAAAACAGAAAGCAGCTACAAAACAGATATATTTTTTAGAAATATTCATCTTTTAAAATGTTAGGTGAATCCGAATTAAAGATTTCTGATATAAGATCCGGTTACACGCGCCCGAATATCATTCAAGCTCAATGTTTGAGAGGGTGAAAGGGTTTCAGTTGAAGCCGAACTTAAATTGGCTGTAAAACAAATTCCGTCAAGATTTTTTATTTCTCCTGTTATCCGAAGAGTTACTACATAACCTTTAGTATTACCGGGGACTTTTGCCCCTTCAATACTTACTCCATTAATTCGATGACCTTCTATATCTATGGGATATCCGGAAATCTCAGCTGATAATGGTATTAAGTTATCCACTGACATAGTCATCTCAAGTTCTTCGATTTTCATATCCTTTATAAGGGTTTCACTCCAACCATTATCTGTCTTGGTAAAAACAATTTTGGATTTATCATTCCCCTTATTCACCAGCGAAAGAGGGGCAAGGAATTGCCATTGACCTTTAATAGTTCCAAGATTATCTCCCAGCATAAATTCCGATACTACTTGTCTGTATATCTGTGGATTGACCAGATCAATTTCCAACCTGTCAGGAAGTCCTTCGCCACTCAACGCGTCGCCAAGAGTTGAAAACAGGACATGCTCCGGGAAAGAGTACAAATCGGGTATGTCTGTTGGCATTTCTGGTGAGAGACAAGAATTATAAGGTCCGCTAACACCCTTATCAAAACCTATATTTATCGCTCCATTGTTAGGAGTAAAAACTTTAGGATATTGGTTTTCCCTCCTTGACGTTACTTTTACTCCAACCCTATACCCTACTCTGGATCTCGCCAAGGGATTGTTGCAGTTTAAATAAATCTGTGGATTGGAAAGTATAAGATTAGTTTCATCCTGTGCCAAGAAATCAGGAAGTGGTTTTAACTCTACAGGCAACAAGTTCAGCCCCTCTCCGGACAAACGATATTCAATCTCTCCCGATATTGCTGAAATATTCATATCTTTCATGTCAAAAGATATATTCATAGGCATTTTTGCAGGAAGAGTTACAATATCTCCGTCTTTGCTACTAAAGGCAAGATAGCCGCTCTCAATGTTGAGAGGAGACGATAGATTCAACAGTCCGTTTTTTAATTGAGAACCGTTAGCTTCAAGATCTATTTTTGATAATTCAATATCAATTTTACCAGAACCATTTTGTAAAACAAGTTCCGGAACATTAAGAATTCCGGATGAATAATCATATTTCCAATTGCTTGGAATATTTACTAAACTTAAACCTTTGGGAATTCTTATTACAAGTTCTGTCAATTTAATCTCGGCATACTCCGGAATTGATTGAAGTTCAAAATTGATATTAAAAAAGAAATTATCGGTATATATCTCATAGAGGCTTTCTATAGATCTATCTATTTCATATGAAGAGTATACAACGTTTCTTTGAACCTTCGAAGGAAAAGGGAAAAATCTATTCATTAATCCGGAAATTTCTATTCCGGAAGTATTAAAATCTAATTGAACAGAAGTAAGATTGTTAGATTTAAGAGAAAATTTTGGAATTTTAATCGGATCGTATGAGAAAGATCCGGACTCACTAATGGCATAAAAGCGCTTCCCGTTAACTACAACTTCCTTTATTTTATCCCCCTCTTTTATATTGAAAATATCACTCAGTGTAATTTTCTCGATGTTCAAGGGAACAACAAGATCTTTCATTTTTAACTCAGTTGTGGTATCAACATCGGATAAGCTATAGCTATTATCCTTGCAGGATACCAAAGAAAGCATTCCAACGAAACAAATGAAGCCGGTGATTAGTAGATTCTTCATATAGTTATATAGTTATTTCATTACATAATTGATACAAA
Source organism: uncultured Sangeribacter sp. (assembly GCA_964640365.1). GTDB lineage: Bacteria > Bacteroidota > Bacteroidia > Bacteroidales > Muribaculaceae > Lepagella. Next base: position 3,283 of record CAZXHO010000282.1, read on the forward strand.
GACACTTCTCTGATGGCACGCTTAGATTATGAAATTCAAATAATTAGAAATAGAGAAAATAATTATGATTTGAATTTTTGAAAAGATTGTTTCTAAGTCCTAAAAAGAGCAGCTCTATTTTTATCAATTACTTACAAAATTACTATTTTATCTTATTATTACAAATAAATATTTTGAAACCCGTATCGAACAATGTGTTCAATAATATTATCTGGCTCCTCATAATTGTGAAATAGTGGTTAGCTTCTGGCATAAATATCTACTATCACAGAAAAAAACATCCCGATAAAGGTTTTATCGGGATGTTAAATTTCTAAGATTTG
>CAZXHO010000283.1:0-3600 GCA_964640365.1 uncultured Sangeribacter sp.
TGGGTACGCTCACGTGCTTGAGAATTTTCAAAAGTTGTGTCATAATTAGTTGGATCCTGACCTATGTCGGCAAAATGCTGTGCCACCGCCTTTCCAATGGGTATTTCCATATCAGTAACACCTAATGCACGCATTAATGATACTGCATTATTATGAGTGCGAGAGGTTGTGGCGGCTCCCGGCATTGTTATCCCAATTATGCCTTTCCTATCAAGATCAAGATGATCAAATGCACTCACTGCTACGAGCAAAGCAAGCGTGGAATCAAGACCTCCTGATATGCCGATCACAGCTTTATGACAATGGATAACATTGAGGCGTTGCATAAGTCCGCGAGCCTGAATGTTTATTATCTCTTCACAATGAGTCTTTAATTTTCCTTCATCAAAGGGCACGAATGGTTCCGGATCGATCTTTTCGCTTGCAAGCGGAGTTTTGGGGATCTCCTGACACACCATTGTTTCTATTCTAAGACTGTTAGGAACAACAGAGTCATCGAAATAAGTAGAGAATTTGGCTCTGTCATTTCTTAGTTTCTCCACGTCTATGTCCTTTATAAGGAGCTCAGGGGCAGTAAAGAATCGCTGTTCGGAATCTAAAAGGGAACCGTCTTCTGAAATTATTGCATTCCCGGCAAACACAAGATCGGTCGTAGACTCTCCCCATCCGGCAGAAGAATATACGTATCCGCTTCTGCATCGAGCAGATTGCTGTGCGATTAATTTTTTCAAATATTCATGCTTTCCGATCAATTCATCTGAGGCTGAGAGGTTAAGTATTATATCTGCACCCCCAACACATAATTTAGTGCTCGGTGGATTCGGCACCCATAAATCTTCACAAATTTCAACTCCAATCTTTACTCCTTTGTATTCAAAAAGAAGATCTGTACCAAAGGGCACTCTCCTTCCTCCGAAATTAATTGTATCTCCGACAATATCTTTTCCGGATTCGAACCATCTCTTTTCGTAAAATTCTCCGTAATTTGGAATATGCGATTTCGGAACTATACCCAGTATTTTTCCCCCAACGATGATAACAGCGCAATTATATCGTCTTCCATGTGCAATCACCGGACAACCGACTGCAAACAAGACCGGATAAGAAGCTGTTTCAACAGCAAGCGATATAACTCCTTCTGCTGCTTTTTGCAATAAAAGAGGCTGCTCAAACAAATCTCCACATGTATATCCGGTTACAGAAAGTTCCGGAAAGACTAAGGCGTCACATTCTTTTGCATCTGCCTCTTTTATGAGCTCCGAGATACCATTAAGATTGTAATCAACATTTCCTATCTTTACATTCGGCACAGCTGCGCCAACTCTAAAATAACCGTATTCTGTCATAGGTCGATTTATTGGGGATCTTGTCTCGACCTGAATTCAGGTCAAGGGGTATTAATCAGTTTGGTAATATTGCCGGCAATCCTTTATCAGTATTTTTATGCCCTTGACATTAAGCATTCTAAATCCTCATTAGAATTACCTGAGTGAATAAGATACAAATTTACACATAATATTCAATTATTCCACTTTTTTGATAAGCTTATTTTTTCATTTATTTTTAAGTTTTTTGCAATTTAATCGGCTGTTATAAAATCATAATTTGTATTTATGGATAAAAAAATAATTTGCCCGAATTAAAATTAATCCGGACAAATTACCTCTATAAACAATTCAATGATCTTCTATCAGATGAGAAGGAGGATATATGAGATCGAATCCCAAACCGCATCGTAGCAATATTGATAGATGTAAGGTACGATTCCGAAGAATATTATTCCCGCTACACATAGCCAAAGTGCAACTCGGTTACATCTTTGTGTTGCGAATGTGCCGATTTTCGGTTCTTCCGGACTGATCCACATTGCTTTAACAACGAGCAGGTAGTAATAGAGAGATATGATAGTATTTATCAAAGCTATCAGGACAAGCATATAGAGTGCCCAAGAACCTGTTCCTGTAACGGAAGTAAAGATCAATATCTTGCTGAAGAATCCTGCAAAGGGAGGAATACCTGCCAGGGAGAACATGGCAAGAGTCATGGCGAAAGAAAGCCAAGGATTAGACTTATGAAGACCGTTATAGTCATCCATGCTCAGCTTGCCGGTGTTATCTTCAATGGTAGTTATAACTGCAAATGCACCAAGGTTGCTGACAATATAGACAAAGATGTAGAACATCATACTTGCCAGACCAAGACCATCGGCTGCCATAGTGCCGAGCATTATGTAACCTGCCTGAGATATTGAAGAAAATGCCATGAAGCGTTTCATGTTCTTCTGTCGAATGGCAAATAGATTACCAACTGTGATCGTCAGAATAATCACTCCATATAACATCCATTCCCAAGCGTCACTGTAAACCGCTCCGAAACACTGAACAAAGATAACGAAGAATGCAAATGCAGCTGCTCCTTTAGAGATAACTGAAAGGTAGCTGGTAATTGCAGTAGGCGCACCCTGATAAACATCTGCTGTCCATAAATGGAATGGAACCAATGAAAGCTTGAAGCCTATACCGGCGAGCACAAATGCAAGAGCCACTATTAATAAACCGCTCATTTCACCCTGGCTAATCGAGATTGCGAGATCATCAAAGTAGAGTGAACCTCCTGAGAAGGCATAAACGAAAGACAGACCAACCAAAAGAATTGCTGAAGAGAATACTGCTGTCATGATATACTTTATAGCAGCTTCATGACTTTCGTAATGCTTCTTATTGAATGCCACGAGAGCAGCAAGGGGAAGAGAAGCAGATTCAAGACCAATGATGAATAGTAAGAAATGGCGCGCTGATACCATGAGATACATTCCAAACAGCGTCACAAGAATCAGTTCATAAAATTCACCTTTGCGTATTGCCACTTCATCACTTTCAACCCATTTGGCGCTCTGAAGGAATACGATAAATACACCTACATTCAGGATTGCCTTAATGGCATTTGTAGCAGTATCATTGACATACATTCCGCCAAATATTGTCTCTCCGCTTGCAGGAATAATCCAGATTGCAATGGTGCCTAAAGCGAAAAGTATGGCTGTGAATGGAGTAAGAATCTTTTTACCGTTATCACCAGAAAATGTGTCGAATAAAAAGACCAGCATGAATATTCCGAGAACGATTAGTTCGGGAATCATAGATCCAAATTGAGAATAGCCCATTGTTGTTGCTTGTTTTATTTATTCAATACATTTATATTAAAGAGCAGCCGATTGAATTGCAGCCATGATTGGTGCAAAACTGTGCTGAATAGTTTCATTTATCCAGTTCGGGAAACATCCGATGCCCGCCATGCAAAGAATCAGTGTTACTGTGGAAAGTCTTTCGAACCAAGTTGCATAGGGGGGTGAAAGATGATGGTCATCCTGAACAGGACCGAGAAGAAGCTTGCCGACAACACGTAGAATATAGACAGCTGTGATCACAATCGAACAGGTGGCTGCTATCACGAATATTCTATGGAATGTATCAGCATCTTGGAATGATCCGAAGAATATTGTCATCTCCGCTACGAATCCTGAGAGGCCCGGCAAACCTAAAGAAGCAAAACCGGCGATCATGTAGCAGACGCCAAGGTAGGGCATTATCTTCATCAATC
>CAZXHO010000284.1:0-3556 GCA_964640365.1 uncultured Sangeribacter sp.
GCGATGATAAAAGTCATGTAAGACTATCTGTATTAGGAAGGGTTTTGACTTACAGAGATATGGTAGTTGCGAAAAATTATAATATATTTGGATGGGGAACACAGTTATCAGCAGTGGTTCATGCGCTTCCAGCCCTAACTTTCTATGGGATAGGAACGGTTGGCCAAGGGCATGAGTCCTATACATCCGATCTCGCAAGCGACAATTATGATCTAATAACCGATCCGGGTAATTTAGGCAAACTTTATGCTCCAACTTCTATTGGAGCTGTACTTGGTGCACAATATTATTTTACACCCAATATCTTTGCTGACGTTGCCCTTTCAGAACAACGTTATCTTCCTAAGAAAAATCCCGGAGACGGACAGTATAAATACGGACTGTACGGAGCCTTTAATTTATTCTGGGATATAACCCCACGTTTCGAGGTTGGCTTAGAATATCTTTCCGGGAAAAGGATGAATTTCAATGGAACGCATGGCAATGCAAACAGAATAACCGCTATGATGATGCTCAGTTTCTAAATTATTAAGTGCTTTCTTCAACTTGGTAACGTTAGATGCGCAGCACTTCAGAAGGAATAGAAGCTTGCTTAGCATTGTAGATTCCAAATCGAAGTGCAAAATTTGAGGGTGAATTTACAGTAGCAAAACATTCATAGTTTTAGAAAATATGGAGGAAGATATTTGTTTTTCTGCCTCCATATTTTTAATTTTGTAGTATTACACCGTCAGTAAGAATTATTGCAAGATGGATTCACAACCATTATCAGAAAAAAGATTGAACGATGAAGAAAAATTCATTCTTTTTCTGAATTCCAAACAAATGAAAAAGACGCCGGAACGTTTTGAAATATTACATTCCGCTATTGGCCATAATGGACATTTTGATGTTGACAGTCTTTATAATACGTTGGAAAATAAAGGTTTTCATGTAAGTAAACCTACTATATACAGCACATTGGAACTTTTGTGTTCAGCCGGAATAATCAGAAAGCTTCTTTTTGATACGCATCAAGCCCGTTATGAAAAAGCAGAGCAGACACATAGCCATTTGATATGCACGGAATGCGGAGAAATTCGAGAGATAGATCTGGAAGAAATAGACGATACGCTCGCAAATATGAATTTTGACAGTTTTCATCCTGCATATGTTTCAACTTGTATCTACGGCATGTGTGATAAATGTAGAAAAAAAGGAAAAGGAAAGGTGGAGGAATAAAATAGAATAAGTTTGTAACCGTTACTTAATAAGGAACTGATAAAAATTAGTGATATAAGTAGTTTTTGCAATGAGTCACCTATGAGCAAGCACTAAAGGAGGATTCGCTAATTTGCAAGAACAGCAGATTAAAACTGCTCTCCAATAGATTAAATGATTGCTAATTTTTAAAGGTACAAAAATAAAAAACACATTTACCTATCATCTAAAACAATCTTAAATTTTACCATGGCAAAAGTAAAACCGTTCCGCGGTGTACGTCCGCCCCGTGAACTTGTTGAGGAAGTAGTTTCACGTCCTTATGATGTTCTCAATAGTGAGGAAGCCCGAAAAGAGGCAGAGGGAAATGAGAAATCGCTCTATCATATCATCAAGCCTGAAATAGATTTTGAGCCGGGCACTGACGAACATGATCCGAGAGTTTATGAAAAAGCTGTAGAAAATTTCCATAAATTCCAGAAAGAGGGCTGGCTCGTGCAGGATGATAAAGAGAAGTATTACATCTATGCCCAGACAATGGATGGCAGAACTCAATATGGTTTTGTTGTAGGTGCTTGGGTTGATGACTACATGGAAGGCAGAATCAAGAAGCATGAGCTCACCCGTCGTGACAAAGAGGAAGACCGAATGAAACACGTTCGGGTTAATAATGCCAATATCGAACCTGTATTCTTTGCTTTCCCCGATAATGAAGTTCTTGAGCAGATTATTTGTGACGTAACAGCAGGAGAACCTGAATATGATTTCATCGCACCTGATGGTTTCGGCCATTCTCTTTGGCAGATTGATGACGATGCCGTTATAGCTAAAGTTACTGAAGAATTTTCAAAGATACCTAATCTATATATAGCTGACGGTCATCACCGTTCGGCTGCCGCTGCATTAGTAGGAGCTGAAAAAGCTAAAAATAATCCTGAGCATAAGGGTGACGAAGAGTATAATTACTTCCTCGCAGTTGCATTCCCGGCCTCTCACCTTAAGATTATTGATTATAACCGTGTAGTTAAAGATCTTAATGGGTTGTCCGAAGAGGAATTCCTCAATAAACTGAAAGAAAACTTTATTGTAGAAGAGAAGGGTGAAGAAATTTATACTCCTAATGCACTCCACAATTTTGCTCTTTATCTCGGTGGAAAGTGGTATTCTCTTACAGCTAAAGAAGGTACATATGATGATACAGATCCAATAGGTGTGCTCGACGTAACTGTCTCTTCTAATCTTATTCTTCGTGATATCCTCGGTATCACAGACCTTCGTTCTGATAAGAGAATTGACTTTGTAGGTGGTATTCGCGGTCTTGGTGAATTAAAGAGAAGAGTTGACAGTGGCGAAATGAAGATGGCTTTGGCGCTTTATCCTGTTACAATGGATCAGCTGATCAATATTGCAGACAGCGGTAATATCATGCCTCCGAAGACTACATGGTTTGAACCTAAACTTCGTTCAGGTTTGGTTATTCATAAACTTGACTAAAAGGTCAATTCCCAATATAATAATATTAAGAAAGAGATTAGCTGATAGTTTCCAGCAAATCTCTTTCTTTTTTGATCCTCTAAATTAATAAAATGTCCTTTATATATCTGGATAAAACTAAATTCGATAAAAGGTCTCTTCTCTTGCAAGATATTTGTTTTCATTAACATTTCATAGTCAACTTTACATGATTTTAATCGTTATAAAGTAAAGTCCATCGGTTAAAGATGGAAAATTGCTAAATATCAAAACTATTTAATAAATATAATCTTAACTAAAAAGAGTAAAAAGAGATGAAAAAGCTATTCTATCTATTATTTCTGTTGCCATTGGCATTCTTTGCTTCATGTAATGATGACAATGATATCGCTCAGGTTGATTTTCAGGTGACATTGAGTGGAGTAACCCAGTCAAATAATAATTTCTATACTATTCTTGACAATACGGTTACAATTGACGGCGTTTCTGTAAAGTCGCTTACCGATAAAGCAGCTACAGTTACAGGTGTAAGATATTATCTTGATGGTTATCCAATCTGGGCAAGTGTTGAGGATAACAATTTTACCTTTGACTTTCAGACAGATAATCTAAAAACAGGTGAACACGTATTGGGTATTACCGCTACTGTTCTTCAGGTTGATAAAACCATCACTCAGACAGTAATTAACATACCTCTCTTTGTAGTTGAGAACGAAGAGGCGTTACCGGAAGGAGCACCGGAAATCGGTACTTATTCTACATTACTTACAATGAATCCCCAGAAATAATAGTAAATCGGTAATAAAAAAAGTCATGCAATTTGCATGACTGTAAGCATTAACTCAAGTACAGGTCCAAGGTCCAGCATATAACAACATCGGCT
>CAZXHO010000285.1:0-3546 GCA_964640365.1 uncultured Sangeribacter sp.
TGCGGGCCAAGGTGCGTCTTCAAGTTTTGACGCAAGTTCAAGTGTCCAATACATAGTTATATTCGTTTAATAATTATTTTATTTATTTTGATTATGTTTTTCTATAATTAAAAATTCTTTCTTTAACGGGTTATTCTTTGTGCCATGTTATCTCAGTAACTCCTGCCATGTGGTTGAAGTAACGCGCAAGAATGAAGAGATAGTCTGAAAGCCTGTTGATATAAGACAAAAGAAGAGGATCAACATACTCGGTATCAGCCAACGTTATGATTTTTCTTTCAGCCCTTCTACCCACTGCACGTGCCACATGTGTCTCTGCCGATAAAGGAGTTCCACCCGGAAGAACAAAGGCATTGACTTTTGGGGTTTCGGCATCAAGCAAATCGATTTGTTCTTCCAGATCCTTGAGGTGTTCTTCTGTAAGTCCCCAAGCAGCGGGGTGCTCTCCGTCTTTCACCTCACAAGCCAGATAACCTCCGAGATTAAAAAGCATGTTCTGAATTTTCAGAAGGAAAAGCTTTTGAGGCTCCGGGCATTCCGGATTGGAGAGAACACATCCGAGAAAAGAGGAGAATTCATCAATAGTGCCATAGGCATCCAGGCGAACTGCATTTTTACGGATTCTGGTGCCACCTACAAGGGAAGTTGTTCCAAAGTCACCGGTTTTAGTATAAAGTTTGCTCTTCTCCATGACTTATATGTGATAAAGGTCAATTAATTCAGACAAGATAGATAAAATTCTCTACCATTAAGAAGGTCCTAATCATTGAGAATAAAATTTCTACTTTTTAACGCATATAGTGGAATATTGTTGTGGAATAATCAAAGATTATTGCTAAGGGAGTGTTAAAAAATAGAAATACAGATTTGAGCAGGGAGGAAAAAGTTGTATATTTGCATTTCGAATAATTCCGGAAAACGCTGTGAAGACAGTATTTCCCATTCTAAAAATTGTATTCCAAGGGAGTCAGCGAGCATGTCTGAACAAAAGCCATATATAGTTTCGGCGAGAAAATACCGTCCTGCTACATTTAAGACTGTGGTGGGACAACGGGCTTTAACCGCCACACTTAAAAATTCCATCGATAGCCGGCGTCTTGCGCAGGCATATCTTTTCTGTGGTCCACGAGGCGTCGGTAAAACGTCTTGTGCCCGAATATTTGCCAAAACCATCAATTGCCTTAACCCCACTCCGGATGGTGAGGCCTGTGGGGAATGTGAATCATGCCGAGCCATCGACCAAGGAGTTTCATTTAACCTTGTCGAGCTCGATGCAGCCTCCAATAACTCCGTCGATGATATACGTTCTATTACTGAACAAGTGAATGTGCCTCCTCAGAGCGGACGTTACCGAATTTTTATCATTGACGAGGTTCACATGCTTTCAAACGCTGCCTTCAATGCTTTTCTCAAGACTCTTGAGGAACCACCGAAGTATGTGATTTTCATACTTGCCACCACAGAAAAGCATAAGGTAATTCCTACTATCCTCAGTCGGTGTCAGATATATGATTTCAAGCGTATTACGGTAAATGATATAGTAGAACATCTTGAATATGTGGCAACCGAGGAGGGCATTTCCACTGATAGAAACGCCTTGGGGGTCATAGCTCTTAAAGCAGACGGTGCAATGCGTGATGCCCTATCAATTTTTGATCAGGTGGCTGCCTCATCCAGAGGAAATGTAACATATGAGAACACAATTGAAAATCTCAATGTGTTGGATTACGATTATTATTTCCGTCTTGTAGATTCTTTCAGAGAGGGCGATATCCCCGGTGTGTTGATGATCTATAAAGAGATACGCGACAAGGGATTTGATTCCCTATTTTTAATTAACGGACTCGCGGCGCATATACGTGATCTTATGGTTGCTGCCGACCAAAGAACAATAGGTTTGCTTGAAACTTCTGAAGAGGTTGCGAGGAAATATGTCGAACAGGCAAAGACTTTGCCCGTTCAATGGTATTATGCAGCCATGAAACTTTTGAGCGACGGCGACCTAAATTACCGTACAGCTACAAGTAAGCGCCTACTTGTAGAGCTTACTCTTATCAGGTTATGCCAACTCCTAAAACCAGCTACGCCCCCTTTTGATATGGAGGATCGTCGGTTGCCTCTCGGCGATCCTTCAGCTCAGAGGCGTCCCGGCAATTTGTCCGAGACAACTCATGATGGAGGCATAGTGCCCATTGCGCAAACTAAAGAATCGGAATCAACTGCTCCCGGCTCTGCTAAAGGTGATGGTCCCAAGTCCTATTCAATTGCATCCCAACCGCACGCAAATGTTTCCATTTCCCAGTCACGAACAGTCAAGCCCACAGTTGACCTTAGACAGAATGTAGACCACACTTCATCTCCCCAACGCAGTGCCTCCCCGATGCCTTCACGTCCTAAAGTCGCCAAGCGACCTACGCCGATTCGCCTGAATGAAACTTTCGACAGTAACGGTAAATCTGCGCCAACAACTATGGGACGCAGGAATGAGCCGGTAAGTCAAGAGGCGTTTATGGATGCATGGGGTGGATTCATAGCTTCCAATCCCTCACTTCATATTCTTGTGAACGCAATGAGAGTTGCAAAACTGGAGCCTTGCGGTGAACAAGTGTATAAAATAGTGGTTGAGCATCCGGCGCAACTTCAAGCCTTTGAACTTTCAATGGCTCGTCTGTTGGATTATTTGCGTACGCATCTCAACAACGACTATCTGACGCTACAAGTAGTGATGTCGGAGAAGTCTGAGGGCTTGCGTCATTTGCCCCCGAGGGAGTATTTGAAGCAGGTTTTGACAGAGAACCCCGTATTGGCAAAATTCCTCAATGAATTGGATGGGGAAATAGAATAAAAAACTTTATAAATGTTAAAAAATATTAATTATAAAGATAAAATAGAGTAAAAGAGGATATAGAAAGGGATATTAGGGATAATTTTTATTATCTTTGCAGAAGCATTCCGGAGGGGACGTAAGTCTCCTCCTCTTTTTTAACAAAATAGGGTTGACAATCCGGGAGCACCCACGGGCAACAGAAATGAATCGCGGGTGTGTCAAAGTATGTGTCAACTGCCTCAAACAAAGCGAAATGATAGATAAATCAGCACTTGCAGACTTCATAGAAAAGCAGTTGGAGGGCTCAGATCTGTATCTTGTTGAGCTTACCGTAAGCAATCAGAATGAGATTACAGTAGAGATAGACTCTGACACCTCGGTAGACATAGACCGCTGTGTAGAGTTAAGCCGAAAGATCGAAGAAGCGTTCAACCGAGATGAGGAAGACTATGAACTCGAAGTAGGTTCGAGTGGTCTTACAAGCCCGTTCAAGGTTAGACGCCAATATGAAAAATATATCGGGAATGAAGTTGAGGTGTTGGCGTCAGACGGCAAAAAATATAAAGGCATCCTTCGCAGTGCGGGTGATGAAACATTTACCATCCAGTGTGAGGAAAAAGTGCGGCAGGCAGATTCAAAGCGTCCTGTAGTCATGCAAGTAGAGAAGACATTCCGCTATGATGAGGTGAAATACACAAAATATTTACTACAATTCTAAA
>CAZXHO010000286.1:0-3529 GCA_964640365.1 uncultured Sangeribacter sp.
GCGTATGGGATGGTTCTACTTGGAGCTTTGATCCTCAGAGCAATATCCTGAAAGCAGGGGATATAGAATTATATCTCAAAAGAGAATGTGATTGGGAAAATTCAGAAAGGCGTGCCACTATCGTATGTGCCGGTTTGTCGAACACTACATGGTGGGGTAAAAAATCTATATAACCCAATAATATCATCTGATCATGTGAGGCGGCATCTGCATTTGTGGGTGTCGTCTTTTTTTAATTATTAGTGATAACTATCGGCTCCATAATAATCGAATAGTTTTAGTAAATTTTGCATATCAAGCCCTTTAAACACTAAGTGAGGCGAAGGTAATATACCTAAAGACCTCTTTTCACCCATAAAGATAGTCACGGTCTTGACTTTCTTATTCACCGGGCGTAAAAAATCGCGTTTTTTATGTATCTTTGTAAAAGTAAGCCATAATAGGAATATCTTATTAATCCGGACAGAAATCTATAATAGCAGTTTGACATGATACGACTGGTGTTTTATTTCTTTATCATTATCGGAACTTTTGTTTCTCCGTTTGTCACGAATGCTCAGTTTATGAAGAAGGCTGAACAATTATTACAGAATACTTTCGATGGCAACCGGAAGGATTCACTATCAGGCGGGGATGGTAAAAGTCTTTCTGTAGAGGAACGCTATCGGCAAGATTCCATACGTCTTCATGAAATGACTCTCGAGCTACAGGAAATGAAACTCAATGAAATCATGCTTCGGTCAGAACTTGACAATGTCATGAACCGTAATCATACTGCAGACTCCCTGAAAATGGCTGAGCAACGTCAGCGCATAGATTCTCTGAGAGCAGTAACTCCCGGTGTTCCCGTGCACATTGAGGGCGATACCCTTTTTAGACTTTATGCTGCAATCGGAGGATATTCCGCGCTTGATCGAGCCGAAATGATAGAGGAGACACTCCTGAAAATCGGAAAAGAGAGAAAAATCAGCCGGGATTCCATTCATACACTTGAAAATGATGGCTACATAGATATAATGTATGGTCCGAAAGTGATTATGAGCATCACCGAACAGGATGCTCTGTGGCAAGGAATGTCGCGAAGTGACCTTGCTGCAGAATATGCCCCTATTCTGGGTGCTAAAATCGAATTTCTGAAGGAAGAAAACAGTTTCTGGCAGATTGTAAGGCGTGCCGTCCTGTTTGTGTTGATACTTTTTGGTCAGTATCTTTTGTTTAAACTCACAAACTATTTATTCCGGAAGCTAAGGCGCCATATAGTGACATTCACGCAACAAAAACTTAAGCCGGTATTCATTAAGGATTATGAACTTATGAACACCCATAGATTGGGCAGGATTTTGATCCTTCTGTGCAATTTCCTGCGCTATGTGCTGTTGCTGATACTATTGATATGTACCGTCCCTATGCTGTTTTCAGTTTTCCCCCAGACTGAAAACCTTGCCATAAAGATTTTTTATTACATAATTGATCCCATCAAAATGGTGGTGAAATCGATTGTGGATTATATTCCTAATCTCTTCATAATTCTGGTGATATGGTATTGTGTGAAGTACATACTCAAAGGATTGCACTACATCGCACAAGAGATTCACAATGAAAACCTAAAGATATCAGGATTTTATCCCGACTGGGCAAAACCCACTTACAATATCATCCGCTTTCTTCTTTATGCTTTCATGATCGCTATGATTTATCCGTATCTTCCCGGTGCTGAATCGGGGGTATTTCAGGGTATATCGGTGTTTGTGGGTCTGATTGTTTCACTCGGTTCGAGCACTGTAATTTCAAATTTTATAGCCGGATTTGTCATTACTTACATGCGTCCGTTTAAAATCGGTGATTTCATAGAAGTTAAGGATACGGTAGGTACGGTAGTTGAAAAAACACCATTCATTACACGTTTGCGGACTATCAAAAATGAGATAGTCACAATTCCGAATTCGTTCATAATGTCGGCAAATACTGTTAATTACAGTGCTTCGGCGAGAAAATACGGTCTCATTATCCACACTATGATGACCATGGGTTATGAAGTCCCTTGGAGAAAAGTGCACAGATTGCTTATAACGGCAGCGCTAAAGACCCCCGGTGTGCTTGAATATCCTGAGCCTTTTGTATTGGAGACCGAGCTGAACGACAATTACATGTGTTATCAGATCAACGCATATATAAAAAATGCCGACGATCTACCTCAGATCACCTCAGATCTGCTTCAAAATATTCAGGATGAGTTCCATGAAGCCGGTGTGGAACTTGTTGCGCCCCATTATTATTCAACGCGTGACGGCAACTCATCCAAAATACCGGAAGATTTCCGTAACCGGGGAATGAAATCGATCTAAGGAAGCGCCCCTCAGCAAGTTGATCTTTTGAGTCGGGGCTTAATCCCTTTTGCTTTCCCAATGTTTTTCGAGGGTTTCCTTTTCGGCAGCTGTAATCTGTATCACCGCTCCGTGCTTGGGAGATGAAAAGTTTGTTGTTTTCATAACCCCTTCGTTGAAATGCCCGAGATTTGTGAAAGTCTTGAAGTCTGAAGTCTCCGCAAAGCCGAAATTATGGGGTTGAATGCTATATATGTCGTACATCACCACATACTTATCCTCCCCTATCCGTTTCCAGACATTTGGTGCCTCACAAGCTCCGGACTCAAAATCTATCCATTTGGGATCATACTCCCAATTTGAATTAATATTATCCGAGAAAGCCATTTTTATTCCGGGAGTGCCATCGTGTGCCACATAGGTTATGCACCATTTACCATCGTGAGTTCTTGATATGTCTGCATCGAGCACAGTTTTCGAAGGATCCGGATATTGGTAAAGTAGTTTTGGCTCGGTAATTAACTTTGTGAAGTCATCATCCGTATAGGAATAATATAGATTTGAGGGCTGCACACCGTCGCGCATGGTAAAATATATCATCATCTTCTTTTCAACGGGATCGTAGGTTGTTTCAGGTGCCCACGCACATCCGATATTGCTGAATTTCTCCGGGAAGAGTTTATCTATCCGTAGGTTTGATCTGCTCCAGTTTATGAGATCATTAGACTTCATCAGCACCAGTCCCCGGTTATTTCCCCATCCGTATTCTTCTCCCGGGCGTTCCCATTCAGAATCCCTCAGTCCTTCTCGTTGTGCGTAGATATGAAGATCCGTCATGGCGAGATAGAAAGCGCCGTCCGGACCTCTTGTGATATGAGGGTCGCGGATACCCTTCTGTTCGGCGATAGAGTCACCTGCGAGAACGGGCTTCCCATTGTTTACCGCTGTGAAGGTATATCCGTCCGGGCTGGTTGCCATGAACAAGTCGTGGGTTTCATCAGTAAAGAAAACCAACAGATAGGCAGCCATATCTTTTTCACTATACTTCCCGCAACAATTATTTGCTACGGCAGTATCTTCTGTCGTTAATCCGGATTTAACAGAAAGTGGCATACTTAACGCCGCTATTCCCATTAGGGGTATTAGAATCTTCTTATACATGAGTCTTAGATAATTTCAAGGTTTGATAAGCAAAAATAAAAAAA
>CAZXHO010000287.1:0-3523 GCA_964640365.1 uncultured Sangeribacter sp.
GGAATTCCTTGGCCAAAATGGGCAAGCCCTTCATTCGATCTTATTAAGGGGGCAAATGCTTCTCTTGCCGTATTCTCAGCGGGTATTACACTTTCATCCATCAAGGTTTCCATCAATTGGCAGGCGGTTCTCGGTTCTATCCTCAAAATGGTTGTCATGCCGGCAGTTCTCCTTATAATGGGTCTTCTCTGCCATATGGATCCTCTGAATCTTAAGATGCTCGTTGTGGCAGCTGCTCTTCCGCCGGCATTCTCTGGTATTATCATTGCCGACGAATACAACACCTATGTCGCAACCGGTACATCTTCTCTTACTCTGTCAGTGATTCTCTTTATCGGATTCTGTCCGTTGTGGATATGGATCACAGATTTAGTTCTACATTCCGGAATGATGTAACAAAATGATATGATAAGAAAGATATAAGATTATAAAATTACATTAGCATTTAAATAACTGAGGTTGACATTTTAGAATGTCAACCTCAGTTATTTTTTTCAGGTAACGGGACCTCATTCCCCTCGAGAAGGTCTTTTTTAGACTTTCCTTTGTCTAAGGGTAATGTGTAGATCAGGGAAAAGGTTGCTCCCAATGAAGAGGTGCCATAGCCGGGAATGAACCACGGGGTGGAGTTGGAACCCTTTGAAACTTTCCCTTTGAACTTATACCGTAGACTCCAGCCCATTGAAATATTTTTCCATATTTGCACTTTGAGTCCTCCTAATACTTCTCCATAAATTGCTTTTGAGCGCTGATTATTTATGGAAAAGAGATTACTCTGATCCCAATATGAAGAATTAATGGTTATGTCAGTAATATCGTATTTAAATGATGTAAAACATCCTCTCAACCCAAAATAAACCTGATAGTCGGGATTACTCTTGTAAAGGAAGTTATAGTTAATGCCCAATTTACCGTAGAAAGAAGGTTTTCCAATGTAATGATAGTTGCCATCTATGGGATGATTGTCGGCATAACCTATTCCAAGCTCTACTACTGGTTCAAACCAATTGTGGAGTGAAAGTGATGCCCAAAGGTCGAAACTTGCATGTTTTTGACCGGCAAGAAGCATGACTCCATCGAAAAAATTGGCTCCAATGCTCAACGAATAGAGCAATGGATAAACGGGACCCGGTTTTACTTTGGCAACAGTATCGAGATCTGCAAGAAACAGCACCGGTTCCTCAAGTGCGTTTCCATGCTTGTCATAATAATGAAGCACCGGTTGTCGCGGTTTCGTTGGATCTTTGTCTACCGGTGTGATCTTTTTCTGCGCATAACACGGGAACCCTAAGAAAACTATGCTCAGAACTGTTATTATGAATGACGTTATTTTTTTCATCTTCTTTAGTCTTCAGAAACAGAAACTCTGAAATATATTTTCAGATTCTCGATGTTGGCGTTAGTTATCTCGTTACCGGGACAAGTTACTGAGTCTATGATATTATGAGTGGTTTGTATGTCTTTTATTTTATAGTTATAAACTGCTCCGCAGGCGGAGGATACAAACCATGGCTCTATATCATAGCGAAACGTTATGGTATCCGCGATTCTATAAATTCCTAAAAGTCCGGAAAGATATCTTATCACATAACGAGTTTCACCTTGGTCTATCCGGAAAGGCAGATAACTTTGAGATAAGGAGCGCACTGAATCATGAAGGATGCTATCTCCCGGTGCACCGATTCCAAAGATTGTCAAAGAATCAAGTGTTATGGCCTGAGGAGTCTCTGACGAGCTGTAAAATCCGGCTAATGGAAGTGAATTTTTATTGTCGAGACATTCATCGTTCGAACAAGCTGCACCGATACATAACAAAATTATGGCCAACGGAGCAGCCAGACGTGACATTAGAGATATTATCCTATTTTTTTTCAAATTATCACCTATTTTTGGATTGATTGGATCAGTTATCTTTTTCTATAACTATTCTTTAGAGACAGATTATCAGTTTACTAGTAAGAATCCAAGTATACGCTTTAGAATTCTTCAGCTATCAGATAGTTATTGCGTTCAGGTGAGTTGCGCGTGATTAATTCTCCGATAAATCCGCTAAGGAAGAACTGAAGACCCATTATCATAGCTGCCAACGAGAGATAGAAATACACAGATTTTGTGACATAGAAATGATATGTCTCGCTATTCATGCTTATGATCTTTAGGATTAAAACAACAAGCACTGACAAGAACCCTATCAAGAACATTAAAGACCCGAAGAGACCGAAAATGTGCATGGGTTTCACTCCGAATTTTGACTGAAACCATAAGGTGCCCAGATCAAGGTAGCCATTCACGAAGCGGTCTAATCCGAATTTTGTGTGCCCGTATTTTCTTGCCTGATGTTGTACGACTTTCTCGCCAATATTCCTAAAGCCCGCATTCTTTGCAAGATAAGGTATATATCTGTGCATATCACCATAAACTTCAATATGCTTTACAACGGCGTTTCTATAAGCCTTCAGTCCGCAATTGAAATCATGGAGATTTTTTATTCCACTGACTTTACGGGCAGTTGCATTAAAAAGCTTTGTAGGAATTGTTTTCGACAGAGGGTCATATCTCTTCTTCTTCCAACCGGAGACAAGGTCATAGCCGTCTTCTGTGATCATTCGGTATAATTCCGGAATTTCATCAGGGCTATCTTGTAAATCAGCATCCATAGTGATCACCACATTTCCCTTGGCTCTTCTGAAACCGGTGTTCAGCGCTGGTGATTTACCGTAGTTCCTTGAAAAAGAAACTGCATGGACATTTTCATTTTCCTTGGCAAGCTTATGGATTACGTCCAAAGAGCGGTCAGTGGATCCGTCATCTATAAATAGTATCTCATAGGTAAATCCGTGTTCCTTCATCACCCGTTCTATCCATGCTGTAAGTTCGGGAAGGGATTCCTCTTCATTAAAGAGGGGTATTACCACTGATATGTCCATCTTTTAGTTGTTGAAAGTTGCTGATGAAATTTATTATACGCGAAATTACAAAAAAATCTCCATACCTCAATCACGCTGCAATCAATTATCCGTGAGGAGTCGCCTTTTTCGGTTTCCTGATTTTACAATTATAAGAGAAAGCAACATAGACATTATCGATCCTGCAAAACAGGTGAACCATCCCATCATACTTATAAACTCGGTGGTGCTCGGTAAAATATGGGACTCCATCGCATTCCGCATAAGAGATGTGGTGGCCTCATATTGTGATGCCATAGGAGAATTTTCCATCAGAGTAATCGCGTTCATTATATAATTGTGGATGAAGCCTGGGTCTATAAACATCAGATAAACTGAGGAAAACAGACAACAGATCAGGGTTCCGAAGATCACTGTGTAGATGCCACCGAGCCATAAAGCCGAGAACTTCATGTAGGATGGTTCCTGTTTGGCTATGCGTTTCATGAGGATGCCAAGAAAAATTGGTATTCCGACACATAAGGGAATTATCAACATTGACAATATATCAATCCTTACGCTCATAAAGAAGCTGCATGATATCAAGCAAAGATACATTCCAAAAGGTAAACCGGCTT
>CAZXHO010000288.1:0-3519 GCA_964640365.1 uncultured Sangeribacter sp.
TTTGCTTCGTCAGTTGCCGGGTGTGGAGCTGAAGGAAGGAGGGCAGATATATGTAAACGGTCGATGTGTAGAGAATCTTCTTCTAAACGGTAAGGATTTCTTCAAGGGTAATAATCAAATGATGCTTGAGAATCTGGGAGCCTATACAGTAAAGAACATCGCTGTGTATGAAAAGCAAGATGACATGGATAAAATTATGGGGAAAGATTACGGTGAAAGAAAGCTTTCAATGGATGTTCGCTTAAAGAAAGATTATTCTCAGGGATTAATGACAAATGTTGAGGCGGGATATGGCACTAACGAACGCTATCTTGGCAGACTTTTCGCACTTTGGTATTCGGATAATGCCCGATTAACCGTATACGGTAATATTAATAATTTAAGTGACAACCGTAAACCGGGCCACGACACCGGTTTCACCCCCGCTATGATGCAAGCCGGAGATTTCAAGAATGCTCAGGGAGGATTGGATTATTGGGCTAAAATTCCATATAAAGATGTTACATTTTTCGGAGATGTCGTAGCATCTCATGTTACGGTAAACACCAACCGAAGTGTCTATACTACAAACTTTCTTCCCGGAGGAGATACCTACGGATATTCATTTACAAATTCCAAAAATAAGAAACTATCCCTGACAACAACACATAATCTTGACATGCAGAAACAGAAGTGGAACATGCGGGTAACTCCGAGTGTGAAGTATTATAAGAATAATGATCTTTCGGGAATAACATCGGCAGTGTTCGATACGGAGTGGCAAGAGATAGGGAAGGATTTTATTGACAATCTTTACACGGGTGCTTCAGCAGACGTGCTCCGTTCGATTCTCAATAGAAATCTTAATGATGAGAAACGCCTTGGGCACACAACCGACGTAAGTCTTTTTTCCAATGGAAAACTAAAAATTCATAACGAGGCAGATGCTCTAACTTATTTAATAAATGGAAGCTATAAAAAGCAATCTGAAGATGTATTTCAGAAATATAGAGTGAATTTCCGAGACAATGCGGAATCTGCAGATTATTCAGACCGATATTTCGACAATAGTCCCAATTATAAATGGACAGGATCGGCTGCCGTCGGATATATCTTCGGTATTATTCCCGGTCTATTTCTTGATACATGGTATCAGTATGAGCAATTCTATACTCGTGAAGTATCGGAGCTTTACAGGCTCGAAAATCTTTACGGTTCTGTAACTGAAGAAAAACCTTTGGGATATCTACCGTCTGTATCTGAATATCATTCTACATTGGATCCTAATAATAGTTTCGATAGTAGGGAAAGGGATGAAAAACATTCGCTCCATTTTGATCTAAGTTACAGAAATAACGAAAAGAATATAGGAATTATGGCCAAACTTCCTATAATGTATCGCAGGCGCCACCTTCATTATATTCGGGGAGCGGTCAATGAAAAGCTTAACCGCGATAATTTCTTTATAGGTGATGCAAGCATCGATTTCAATTGGAGTCCGAAGATTGGTTGGATTTATGCTCGTTTTCAGAGAAACCTAAGCTATCCTGACATGGTGGATATGGTTAATTTCACCAATTCTTTAGATCCACTTAATGTAAAATCAGGAAATCCGGGACTAAAAGATGCGGTAACCAGTCTTTTCCAATTAAATTTCACGCGCACAACATGGGATTATCGTATTAGACAAGCTTATGATATCAGTTACACAATGATGCAGCATTCTTTAGCGTACGGATATAGTTATAATTCTACTACGGGTGTAAAAACGGGAAAAATGTATAATGTAGAAGGTAATTTCCAAACAGCCCTTCTTCAGAGCCTGTATATTTATCTCGGCGCTGAAAAGAATTTTATGCTAAGGAATTCTACTGCTTTGAGGTTTACCCGGAGCGTAGACCTCGTAGGAGAGAATAATCCGGAACCTCAAAAAAGAAAGGTTTATAGTCCTTCTTTAAAAGAAACCTTGGGTGTAGGATATGTATTTGGCAATCAACAGAGATTAGAATTATTCGGTACTATGGGTCTTAGCCGATTCAATAGTCATAGCCAAAACTTCACTTCATTTACCGCTAAGGATATAACCTGTGGTTTAGCAGGTAATTTTAATCTTCCTCTTGGTTTCAGTATTTCCACTGACTTTAATGTTTATGCACGCCGTGGATATTCAGATGCGTCTCTCAACAAAACAAATTTCGTGTGGAATGCGAGAGTTTCTTATTCAATGCTCAAAGGCAATCTCATGTTTATGGTAGATGGGTTTGACATACTTCATAATCTTACAAATGTCTTCTATAACGTAAATGCCCAAGCTCGCACAGAGACTTACACAAACGTCTTACCGCGCTATGTAATGTTTCACGTTCAATGGAGATTCCATAAAGCACCAAAGAAGAAATAAAAGCAAATTTAACCTAATGTCACCTCCTATTCATAAAGTTATAAGGTAGTGATATAACGAAAAGATCCCAAAAGTTCACTAAAAACTTTTGGGATCCTTCAATTATTAAAATAGCCTCTCTTTAACAAAGAGTATGTATGATCAAAGCAATTCAACCGACCTCTTGATAAAGGCGTTTAGACTTTCACCTTTTAAAAGGTGACTCTGAAGAAGTGCAAGATCAATGATCTGTCTAACCTTTGGTTGTTCATCAGCATATTTTTTGATGACATCTTCTTCTTTTTTCCTGAGATCAGAAACCTCTTTCTCTTTTGAAGAAAGATCCGGAGCAGCTTCTTTCTTGTCAGTTGCCTCTTTCCTTGCCGAAGTCATTTCGTTGTTAAGAAGCTCGATCTGAGCACGCATCGGAGCAACCTGATCCTGTAGAGAAGAAGTTGCCAGTTCAATAATATTCTTAACGACAGGCTGATTAGTATTTACAATTATCTCATAGCTGTCGGGAAGCTGGCTATAGAAACTTCCTCCGGGTTGCAAAGCTGACATCTCCTTCATACGACGCATAAACTCATTCTGAGTAACAGTAGCCGGGGCATCTGTTTCTTTTAGAGCCGCAAAACTTACTATGAAATTAGAATTTTCAATTTCAGGTATTTGAGTTCTTATAACCGTGCTCATTATATCAGTCTGCATCGGAGTTAACCCCGCATCTTGTGTGTCAGATTTGACAATCAGTCTCTCAGGTATATCTGAATCGACTCTTACAAATCTTGTTTTATCAATTTTCTGTTCCAGCAATCCTACAATGTGAGGGTCAAGCTGACCATCCATTAGAAGAACATTGTAACCTTTTTCTTCTGCGGCTGAAATATATGTATATTGAGCCGTCTTATCAGTGGCATAAAGATAGATTACATTGTTATCTTTATCTGTTTGGTTTGCTTCAACAAGCTTACGATATTCTTCAAGAGTAAAATAAGCGCCTTGAACATCTTTCAAAAGGAAGAATTTCTTGGCTGATTCATAGAATTTCTCATCAGTTAACATGCCATATTCTATGAACACCTTAATATCATCCCATTTTTCTTCAAACTCCTTGCGGTCATCCTTAAACATCTTGTCGAGTTTCTCGGCAACTTTCT
>CAZXHO010000289.1:0-3509 GCA_964640365.1 uncultured Sangeribacter sp.
TTTTCATATTTAAGAGGCTTTGTCGTTTTTGACGGTGCAAAATTACATCATTATTTTGAATCTACAAAATAAAACCCTTATTTTTTTCAATATTTTTTCCTCAAAGTGCTTCCAAATTGAAATTTATGAGAAATAAAATATTACAAATCAGTCTTTTGCTATCTATAAAATATTCTTAAACCAATCGTTATCCCGTAATTTTGATTTTATAAGAATCTACTTGAACGAACTCAAAACAACCGTAGAAGGGGAATGTCGGCAGGAGATAAATCGAATTTTAAAATTTAAAGATAATTGAGATGAGACAATGGTATAATCTAAAATCATAACACAAATTCTATTTAACATAATATGGATTATGAATAAAATGTAACTTTATAAAATTGTATATTTTCGTTGTCCTTTTTTCAAATAAAAATAATCCAAACCAATTGTAAGATGATCATAAAAATTTTGAATTTCAGTTGACCGGAATTCAGATTGAATTTTAAGATTAGGTTTCACAATTGGGTTTTTGGTTTGGGATTTCATTTTGTTTTACATTAAGGTTTTATGATACAAAAATAACGCCGATTTCATTTATGTCGGCGTTATTTTAAAATTATTAATGTGTATCGAGAGGCTTATTTTGATGCCGCCAATTCTTGTTTCAAAAACTTAGCAGTATGAGTCTTTGACTTGGCAACCTCTTCAGGAGGTCCTTCTGCTATAATCTTTCCGCCTCCACGTCCTCCTTCAGGTCCTAGATCGATCACATAATCCGCACATTTGCTAATATCCAGATTATGTTCTATCACTATTATGGTATTTCCTTTGTCGGCAAGACGGTTAATCACCTTCATCAGAACCCTTATATCTTCAAAATGCAAACCTGTAGTTGGTTCATCAAGAATAAATAAAGTATTGCCCGTGTCTTTCTTTGCCAACTCAGTTGCTAATTTAACCCTTTGGTTTTCACCACCGCTCAAGGTGCTCGATGGCTGACCGAGTTTTATGTAGCCAAGACCGATATCCTGTAATACCTTTATCTTTTTTAAAATATTTGGTACATTTTCAAAGAATTCCACTGCCTGATTAACTGTCATTTCAAGAACATCAGCTATTGATTTACCCTTGAATCTTACCTCCAGCGTCTCCCTATTATAACGTTTACCATAACATGTTTCACAAGGCACAAGAACATCCGGAAGAAAATTCATCTCAATAGTTCTATAGCCGTTTCCTTTACAAGTTTCACATCTTCCTCCGGCTACATTAAACGAAAAACGACCAGGCTTATATCCTCTGAGGCGAGAATCAGGAAGCTCTACAAATAGCTTTCTGATATCGGAGAATACACCCGTATAGGTTGCCGGATTTGAACGTGGCGACCTTCCCAACGGGCTCTGATCAACTGTTACAATTTTATCAATATTTTCAATTCCCTTCACCTCCTTATATTCCAATGGAGCCTGAAGTGACCTATAAAACTTTTGACTTAAAATTGGCTGTAATGTACCGTTAATTAACGATGATTTACCACTTCCGCTAACACCTGTTACACAAATGAACATGCCCAAAGGAAGATGTAGTGAAACATCTTTCAAATTATGGCCGTTAGCACCAATAATATCTAAAAATTTACCGTTACCTTTCCTACGCAAAGAAGGCACCTCTATCCTCTTTTCGCCGTTTAAATAACTTGCTGTAAGAGTATGTGTCTTTTTAAGATCTTCTACTTTTCCTTGGAAAACAACTTCTCCCCCATGGCGCCCTGCTCCTGGTCCTATATCTACAATATAATCCGCCTCCTCCATTATATCTTTATCATGTTCGACTACTATTATGGAGTTTCCTGAATCCCTCAATTGCTTTAAACTTGTGATTAATCTTACATTATCACGCTGATGCAGACCGATAGAGGGTTCATCAAGAATGTAAAGTACATTCACCAATTGAGAACCTATCTGCGTTGCAAGCCTTATTCTTTGACTCTCACCACCACTTAAAGAAGAACTACTTCTATTTAAGGAAAGGTAGTCCAATCCAACATCAAGAAGAAACTTTAATCTACCGTTAATCTCCTTTAGAATTTCTTCCGCGATCTTTCTTCTGGAAGGTTCTATTTTTGATGAAAGATTACTCGACCACTCATACAGTTCGGCAATGTCCATCTGTGATACATCTGCAATACTTTTATTGTCGATAAAATAATGTAATGCAATTTTATTAAGTCGTTTTCCATTACACTCAGGACACACTGCCTTTGAAAAAAATTGAGACTCCCACTTATTGCTACTGCCATTCTGTTCATCTACGGATTGCATCTCGACAAACTTAACCAATCCTTCATATGAACCGGCATAATGTGTCGTAGACATAGTGGCATTCTGTATATCAAGTTTCTGGTCAGTCCCATTAAGAATATCATCTTTAGCTTCCTGAGGAAGTTCATTCCAAGGAGTCTTTAGAGTCTTTCCGTATAACTTACAAATCGCCTCAATTTGCCAAAAAATTAATGAATTTTTATATTTACCCAATGGAACGATCGCACCATCGTATATTGAGATAGACCCATCTGGTATTACTTTATCCTCATCAACAATATTTACGACGCCAAGACCACGACATTTTAGACAATAACCCTGGGGAGAATTAAACGAAAAATTATGCGGAGCAGCCTCAGGATATGACAATCCATTATCAGAATCCATTAACAACTGACTGTAGTGCCTGATCTGGTTACTTTCTATATCAAGAACCATCATTTCTTTATTACCTTGCTTTAAGGCTTCATCTACAGTTGTTCGCAATCTTTGAATGTCATTTTCTTTGACTCTTAATCTATCTACAACAAGTTCTATGGAATGATTTTTATATCGGTCGAGCTTCATTCCATATACAAGTTCTTTTACTTCACCATCTACTCTAACATTCAGATAACCTTTCTTTCTTAATGTCTCAAAAAGTTCTTTATAATGACCCTTTCTATTCTTAACAAGTGGTGCAAGAATAAATATCTTTCGATCATTATATTTTTCGAGCAGTAAGCTTATAATTTTATCTTTAGAATATTTGACCATAGGTTTACCTGAAATATAGCTTCTCGCTTCTCCCAATCTGGCGTATAGAAGACGGAAAAAATCGTATACTTCCGTTGTAGTACCTATTGTACTTCTTGGGTTTTTATTTACTGTTTTTTGTTCTATACTTATAACAGGATTTAACCCGGTTATTTTATCTACATCGGGTCTCTCGAGAGAACCGAGCATATTGCGTGCATAGGAAGAAAATGTTTCAATATATCTTCTCTGTCCTTCAGCAAAAATTGTATCAAATGCAAGAGAAGATTTTCCACAACCGCTCAAACCGGTGACAACACATAGAGAATCATGAGGAATAGTTACATCTATATTCTTCAGATTGTTTACGCGTGCACCATAAACTTCAACATTATTGGTAGCATTAAATGTGTTATCCATAATATGATTTCTATCTCTTTAAAGATATTGTAAATGCAAACTTACAGT
>CAZXHO010000290.1:0-3483 GCA_964640365.1 uncultured Sangeribacter sp.
TATGCTCGGTGTCAATCCGTTCAATCAGCCCGGTGTTGAAGCTTACAAGAAGAATATGTTTGCTCTTCTTGAGAAACCCGGCTATGAAAAAGAGACTGCAGCCATAAAGTCAAAACTTAATTAATCGAAACCCCAGACTTTTTGAATATACTAAAAAACGCGGATCCTCATCGATTCGCGTTTTTTTTCCCTTGTACAGATTCCTGTGAATGCAGGCGGTATGGCAGAGGCGGCCTTGTAAAACAGTCCTTTTTTCTTATGTTATAAAAATGTATTGCTGATAAAGCATCTATGGAAATTTATGCTTACATTTGCGATATGTTAGTTTTCACATGTCTATAAATATAAAATAATAATGTCATGAAAGATTTGTTGCTTAAATCCGGAATTGGAATTTTTGTGGCTATGGTTGTTATTTATCCTGCTGCAGTTTCTGCCAAGGTTGTTCCGGGGTCTCTCATAACAGACAACATGGTGCTCCAACAGAATGGAAAAGCCTGCATTTATGGTAGTGCCGATTCGGGTGCCAAGGTTTCTGTAACACCCTCATGGAATAATACTGCTTATGAAGTCAGTGCCGGTAATGATGGTAAATGGGAAGTTTTTATAGATACTCCGGAAGGGAGTTATACACCGCATACGATTACAATTTCAGACGGTTCCCCTCTCACTTTGAACAATATTCTGATTGGAGAAGTATGGCTTGCCTCCGGTCAGTCAAATATGGAAATGCCTCTTAAGGGCTTTGGAGGTTGTTGCACGGAGGGTGGATATGACGAGATTGCCGCCTCAGGAGAACGTGCGGGAAAGATCCGGTTTTACACCGTTCCTCTCAAGCAAAGTTACACTCCTCTTGAAACTGTGGATGCCGTCTGGACTGTTCCCTCTCCTGAGACATCTCCTGAGTATAGTGCTGTTGGCTGGCATTTTGCAAAGCGACTGAATGATGTGCTCGATGTGCCGGTAGGAGTCGTAAGATGTGCATACGGCGGTGCGAAGGTGGAAAGCTGGACCCCGCGTGAAATAGTTGAAACGTATACAGATGTTTCCCTTGATCCGGAAGATATTGAAAAGATGGTTCAATATCATCGGCCTGTTCTCATGTACAATGCCATGTTTAATCCGGTTAAGGATTATACTTACAAAGGTATAATATGGTATCAGGGATGCTCGAACGTAGGGGAACATGAAAATTATCCAACGCGCCTTGCAAACATGGTTGACCATTGGCGTAAAGAGATCGGGGAAGGTGAAATACCTTTCTATTGTGTAGAAATTGCTCCCTACGATTACGGTTCATCCGATGGAAAATATATGGCTCCACTACTAAGGGAAGCGCAGTGGAAAGCCACTGAGATCATACCTAATTCTGGTATAATTTGTACCAATGATCTGGTAAAGCCTTACGAGCGTTTTAATATCCATCCTGCCGACAAGTCAACCCCGGGAAAGCGTCTTGCGGAACTTGCTCTCGTGAAAACCTACGGTAATAAGGTTTTTCCGATCGAACCTCTGAGATATAAAGGTCATAAATTTCAGGATGGTGCCGCATGGGTTGCTATTGATGCTCCCGGCTGGGGTATATGCCGCAACTATGATATAATAGGGTTTGAGGTTGCAGGCGATGACAAGGTATTCCATCCTGCTGATTCTGTGTGGCTCGATTGGCGCACAAACCAGATGGTGGTGTCAAGTAAAAAGGTTCCCGAGCCTGTGGCGGTACGTTACGGATGGCAAGATTTCCTTCCCGGCAACCTACATGGTGGCAACTATCTTCCTCTTGTGCCATTCCGTTCAGACAACTGGTAATCCCCTCCGCTCCATACAACCGTTAATTTATAATTGAATATTGCTGTCCGCTAAAATGACTACCTTTGGACATGGTTTTCTATGTTTTGTTTGGCGACAACAAAGTTAACCATTAAGGGCTGAATCATCAAACGGAATCAGCCCTTATTTTTGTGGTACCTCAAATAATTTTATCGAACAGGAATAATAATTGAAACATAAACCGCGCCGGAAAATCTTTCTTAGATTTTATGGCGCGGTTCATTTTGTGTGAAAACATAGGGTTACTTAAGGGGGGCTTTCTCTTTCAGTTTTCTGTTGGCGTCTTTGATTATATTAACGGTAGATCTGTCGGAAGAGAAGACGGAATAAAGTCCCTGACCTTCCTGAGCAGGATCACCTGTATAAGGATCACCCTTTTCCCACATTTCGTGTTTAGGCTCGGCATTTCCGCCCCATCCCCAGAAGTTTATACCATTCAGTGCATTTCCATTTTCCATTAATCCAAGCACATACTCATAGTATTTATCTCTTGCTTTTGTGGAGGATTTTTTACTGAATTCTCTGCCGTCGCGTGGGTAGCCAAATTCTTCAAGCACGAGTGGCTTCTGAGTCAGCGCCCTGTGCGAATCTACATATTCAGCAGTATTCTTTATTGCATTTGGAAGATCAGATTCGAGAGTTTCATTACTAACCCAACTCCAGTTTGCAGGCCATATGTGAATGTTGGCATAGTCGATAGCATCTGAATTATGTATCCTCGCCCAGAGCTCGATATTACCTTCACATCCCCATTTACCCTCGCTGCCGGTTGAGACAAGATGATTGGGGTCAATAGATTTTATGAGTCTGCCGGTTTCTGTGAGCCATTCATAAAATTTCTCTTTATTTGCGGAATCGAAACAGCGTGGCTCGTTACATATCTGCCATGACATTATAGCCGGAGATTCGGAATAAGGTTTTCCTGTAACTGAGTTGACTCTGCCCACAATATTGTTCACATGATTGGCAAACAGTTTTTTTGCCTTCTCATCTGTTACAAAATTCGAAGCATATTTCACATATGTTTGATAGCCGTCGGTAATTGGCAGAGGAGCTTTTTCTTTACCTGCCCATTCGAGATATGTGCCATATCCACCGCTCCATTCCCAGGAATTATTCAGGTATATCACTGCCCTCATATCTCGCTTCTCAAGTTCAGCAATCAGATAGTCAAGTCCGACAAGAAGGTCTTCGTTATAAACACCCGGTGCAAGCTGGAGATTTGGTTCTATATGATAGTCAGCCACCAGTCCTTGGTCCCCACCGGCAAGTACACGTAAGTTGTCGATGCCTATAGCCTGAAGCGAATCAAGTTCTGTTGTTAACCGTTCACGGTTTCCACCTTCACCGGGCGAAGCAATTATGGGGGCATACCAAAAATTAGTGCCCACATATCTATATGGTTCCCCCCGGAGAATGAATTCTCCATTGGAGACGGTTACGAAATCATTTGCAGAAATAATTGAAACGGCTGTCATTGCGGACAATAGCCATGATGTAAGTCTTTTATTCATAAGAATGGATTTAACATGGTAAAGATAATAAAAAAAGGTGAATTGTATGGAAAGCCGGAATGAAATCATAAAACAAACCATATTTCTGTAATAGGCACGCCTCACATGGAGTTTCAGCCTTATGTTTGGAAAGTGGTCT
>CAZXHO010000291.1:0-3482 GCA_964640365.1 uncultured Sangeribacter sp.
CAGTTTATGCCAATGGAAGGACTGATGTGTAAACAAAATGCTGCTTACGTTCTTCGATCCACCAGCGGCCATCAACCTTGACATATTTGTCGTAGTAGCGTACTGCATGGAACGTGAGCTTATCTTTACCGTCTTCTTCCGTTACAAGCGTAGCTATGGCATAGCATATACCGGTTGCATGTGTGTCATCCACGAAGTCAACCACCTGCTGTCCATTCTGGTGGAAAGATGCCTTTGCAGCTCCGAAAGCCTTATATTGGGCAATCATTTCCTCGACATTGTTTATGTCCATGCCAAGGGTATCACCGAAAAAGACTTTCAACTTTACGTCAGGACGGAAAATCTCACGATAATAGTCCTGATTATTGCGGTCTGATTCGGTTGCGTAACGGTCAACGAGATCCTTGAGCATCACACGATCTTCAATTCTGTTATCCATATCATCTTTGTATTAAACTGTTCAACTGCAAAATTAACGAGTAAAACCGTCAGATTGATTTTCATATTTTGTAGTAAATATTGCACAATTTTACGAAAAGCATTAATTTTGCGATATGAAAACAGAATCTAAAGAGAACATAATATACTTGACTGACCTTTCGGAAATTTCGGCAACGATATATGCAGGGTGCATATTTCATGCCATTTGCACCTGTGGCAGTGCGACATTACGGTATAACGAAAGATCCTTTGCAATGGGTGTCAATGACATTGCAGTAATTGCACAACCTTGCAACATACAGGATGTGTCGTTTGATAAGGATTTCCGGTGTGAGATTATTGTAGCTCCGGATAAATTCCTTCACAATCTTCTTCCGGCAAACAATTACAGTATAGGAGGATGTGTAAGTCTATTCTCTAATCCAATCATTCCTGTATCCCCTTCAGAAGCTGTGACTTTTATCAATGACCTGCGCAACATCCGCAACCGGATAGATGATAAGGGGCATCCATTCTACGATGAGATGATCGGAGGTCTTCTTCAGACAATGATTTACGACCTGTTCGCTTTTCATTCCAACACAAATGACAATGTTCTTACAACTGACCGTGTAGGATTTATAACACGTCAATTTTTCACATTAATAGAGAGCGGACAACCTAAAACACATAGGGAAGTGTCATATTATGCCAATAAATTGAGCGTCACGCCAAAATATCTACTTGACACAATCAAACGTGTAACAGGATTTAGTGTTTCAACGCATATAAATAGAGCCGCAACAGCCATTATCATTAAATTTCTCAAAGAGAGCCCACTCTCCATTTCCCAGATTGCAGAGGAAATGAACTTTAAATCAATAAGCTATTTCAGCCGCTACTGCCAAAAGAATCTTGGCAAGTCACCCAGCGATTATAGACAGGCTGTCTCTGCTAAAGCAGCGACATCTCCATGTTAACCAAATTTACATTTTTACTTCAGTTGTTTACCATTTTTACGGATTCCATATTTCTTCAAGAACTGTTAATCCCCCAAAAATGTTTTACGATAAAAATATAAAATATCAATGATATGTTAGGTAATTTCATTTATTCAAATCCCACTGTACTGTACTTCGGTGATGATGCGAAGTCTAATTTGGTTAAAGCCCTAAAAAATGTGGGTAACAAAGTTTTATTGACTTATGGAGGCGGTTCAATCAAGCGTAATGGCATTTCCGATGATGTCATGTCCGATCTGAAAGAAACCGGCAAAGAGGTGTATGAATTATCGGGGGTCATGCCAAATCCAACAGTTCAAAAAGTACGGGAGGGTGTTAAGATGGTTCGTGACAACGGTATTGACTTTATACTTGCCGTAGGTGGCGGCTCTACAGCTGACTATTCCAAAGCAGTCAGTGTCTCTGCAAATTATGACGGAGATGCGTGGGAGGATTTCTGGGTCAACATGAAGGAGCCTGACCCTGAGCAGAAAGTACTCCCGGTGGGAGTAGTCCTGACAATGGCAGGTACCGGCTCAGAGATGAACAGTGGTTCTGTAATCACCAACCATGAGACAAAGCAGAAAATCGGCCGCTCATTCTCTGAAAACCTGATACCCCGTTTCGCAATCCTCAATCCGCGATATACATTCACAGTGCCCCGTAACCAGATGGTGGCAGGAATATTCGATACGATGAGCCACATCATCGAGCAATATTTTTCAGGCGATGATGATTCGACATCCGACTATATAGCAGAGGGACTGATGAGGTCTCTGATATATTCAAGCCGCGTTGCCATAAAGAATCCCGAAGATTATGAGGCACGTTCAAACATAATGTGGACTGCTACATGGGGAATAAGCGAAATAGTGGGAGCCGGCAAACCACAGGACTGGCAAGTCCACATGATAGGTCATGCTATCGGAGCATATACTAATGCGACTCACGGATTTACCCTTTCCGGTATCTCGGTGGCCTATTACCGCCATATCATGAAATACGGACTTTCCCGCTTTGCTCGCTTCGCCCGGGTAGTCTGGGATATTCCTGCTGAAGGCAAGACCGAAGAGCAGCTTGCCAATGCCGGAATAGATGCTCTCGCAGCTTGGATAGCCGAGATAGGAGCGTCAACAGATATTTCTTCTCTCGGAGTCACAGAAGACATGCTAGAAGGAATTGCTGACGAGACCATTATTACCGGCACCGGATACAAACCCCTTACAAAAGATGATGTGATGGAGGTACTCCGTCAAAGTATGTAAAGTCTACTGACACACAGAAAGTAATGAGAAAAATCATAACCTTGATATTTATATCCCTAATGGGTATTTATGCTATGGCCCAAAAGAGTATTTATGACTTCAATATAGTATCGCAATCAGGCGATTCTATATCAATGTCAGACTTCAAAGGAAAGGTGTTGCTGATAGTCAATACAGCCAGCCGTTGTGGTTTCACACCTCAATATGAGGATTTGGAGCGTCTTTATGAGACATACAAAGAGAAAGGTCTGGAAATACTTGATTTCCCTTGTAATCAATTTGGGCAACAATCGCCCGAAAGTGATGAGGAGACCACACAGTTCTGTCAGCTAAACTACGGCACAAAGTTTCCTCAGTATAAAAAAATTGAGGTAAACGGAGACAATCAGACAGAGCTATACAAATGGCTCAAACAGAAAAAAGGGTTCGGCGGTTTTGATACTGACACGCGTCTTGGAAAAATTCTTGATGACATGATGTCGAAACAGGATCCGAACTATGCGGAAAATCCCGACATCAAGTGGAACTTCACAAAATTCCTCATTGACCGGGATGGAAATGTAGTCGGGCGGTTTGAACCGACAGAGTCAATGGAGAATGTCGAGAAAGAGATACTGAAAATCCTATAGGACAAGTCTCCAAATCGCTATGATAAAAGCATCCGCAAATAGTTTTTACCTATTGGCGGATGCTTCGTTATAGATTAGTTATCAAGATTATTTGATTTTACGTATCAGACGTGCCGGATTTCCGGCCACGATTGTGTTTGGAGCCACGTCGTGAGTCACAACGCTTC
>CAZXHO010000292.1:0-3481 GCA_964640365.1 uncultured Sangeribacter sp.
CGGTTGCCATAAAATTTTTCTTTTATTTCTTTAGCGGCCTCATAAATATTGTTCACAACTACAGGATCATCGCTTTCGAGCAAAGCGGCAGCTTCTCTATGGGATAATCCTTTACACCGACGGCTTTTTTCTATTAAAGAATTGATATAAAATAAGTCAGAAGCTTTACTTTCTGCGAATTTTATAGAGTCTATGATCTCCTCATGATTGATGAAATCGGTTGCTCTTACAGAACATGGATTATACATTTGTATTATTCAATTTTAAAATCACCTCTTTCCATAGAGATTTCAAGTCCGATGATTTCTAATTCTTTCTTAAGTATCTCAATGCCTTCCATAGCTTCAGTGCCCATGAAAGCCTTATTATCATAAAGCAAGTAGGCTCCTCGAAATTCTGAAGGTGTGATATTCGGCATCACAACGTTTGCTCCGGAATTCAAGGCTTCTTTCCTCGCATCGTTTCTAAGCGTAGCGAGAGCAGTAGTGGCGGGAATGTTGGCATAAGGAAACATTAGTCTTAGCAACGAGATTAATCTGATAGTCAACTCTATGCTTCCATGATTGAATTCTGCAAAGGGAGTTTGACTATTAGGAATAAAAGGACCAATTCCTATCATTTCCGGTTGGAGATTATATAGAAAATCCAGATCTTCAATAATATTGTCGATGGTCTGGAAAGGTGAGCCGACCATAATCCCTGTGCCCGTCTGATATCCTAACCTCTTCAGAGTGTGAATACACCTTAATCGATTATCTCGGCTCATTGATGAAGGATGAAGTCTGGCATAATGGGTGGCATTGAATGTTTCATGTCTCAAAAGATAACGCGATGCTCCAGCCTTCCTAAATGCCTTCAACGATTCGTCATCCCACTCTCCAAGTGAAAGAGTTATGGCGGCTTCGGGAAAATGTAAACTGAGTTCATTGACTATTTTCACGATTTTGTCTCTACCTAAAGCCGGATTTTCTCCACCTTGTAAAACGAAGGTCCTGAATCCACTTTCATACGCACGCTTACATCCGATCATTATTTGATCTAAAGTCAGAGTGTAGCGATCCAAATTCTTGTTAGACTTTCTTAACCCGCAATAAAGACAATCGTTGCGACAAATATTAGTAAGTTCAAGAAGTCCTCTTATTCTAACTTTATTGCCGAATCTTATCCGGGTAACATTCCTTGCTCTTTCCGAAATTATATCTCTCTCATTTTTAGATAGGGACGGAGACAGGAGATACTGAAAGTCTTCTTTTGGAAGAACCCTTTCCCTTTCAAGACGGTTTAATATTGTTACGATATCCTTCAATATTTCTTTTCTTCTTGTGCCAAATGTTTAGTGAAGCGTATTTTACCCTCTCTATTGGTTGTGGAAGATCCCGGCCCGGTGATACATCCTCCCTCACATGCCATAACTTCGATAAATCTTCCCGGTGCCTTACGAGTTTTTGCATATGCAGAGAGAAGAGCGATATTCTTTTTATTCAGATTTGTGACCTGTTGTGCGTTAATCTCCTTGAGTCTCTCGTCGTCAAGCTTTAGATAAGCCAGTACGGCGCCGGCAACTCCACCTGCAGCTGCAAAACCATGAGCTTCCTTCACCGCTGTGAAGCTCATCTGATATGGTTCTACTGTCTTGAGATCAATATCATAACCATCAAAAACAGAAGCTATCTCTTCGAAAGTCATGACATAGTCCACATTATTGTTTCCGCGAGCCTCTTTTCTTTTTGCTAAACAAGGACCTACAAAAACTATTTTAGCATCAGGGTACTTTTCTTTAGCTAAAATCGATGTATAAAACATCGGTGAACCTGTTGAGGAAACGAATGTTTTCAGTTGAGGAATGTGCTTGTTGACAAGTTCTATATATGATGGACAACAAGAAGTTGTCATAAATGGCTGACCTTCATCAATTCTCTCAAGAAGTTCCAGACCTTCGTTACTAACGGTTTCCATTGCTCCCTGAGCAACTTCAATAACATCTGTAAACCCTATCTTCTTAAATGCTCCGTACACCTGTTCTTTAGTAGCATCAAACTGACTGAGCACAGCTGGAGCAATGATAGCTATTACCTTTTCGTTCTTGCGTATGGATTTTAGAACATCAAACGTCTGGGAAATCTCAAAGATGGCACCGAAAGGGCATGCATTTAGACATTTTCCGCAATAGATACACTTAGTTTCATCTATATGCTCGATTCCATACTCATCCTTGGTAATTGCCTTCACGGGACAAGCTTCTTCACATGGAACCGGAATGTAAACTATGGCATGATATGGACAACTCTCGTGACAAATTCCACAGCTGATACATTTTTCATGGTCGATCTTGGCTTTTCCGGAATCACCATCAATATGAATAGCATTTTTAGGACAATTGTGTATGCAGCTTCGTGCCACACAACCGCGGCAAAGACTCGTAACCTCGTAATTTGTTCGTACACATGAAGAACATGCTTCATCAATTACACACATGATATTCTCTTTTCTGTCGGCATCAGTCCTTGCCAAAGCTTGCCTGACATAGTCGGAGAGAGGAGTAAGCTCGTCTGTTTCATCGTTCATATCCAGTCCGAGCAATGGCAGAGATTTATAACGCCATACAGCTCTTTCTTTATGTATGCAACAACGACCCGGATGCTTTGAGCGTTTGGGACTCAATTTAATAGGAAGTCGATCGATTTCTTCTACCAATAATCCTTCACGCCACAATTGAACAAGTTCTTTGAGTAGTCTCTGACGAACTATCATTATATTATTTTTGATAGCCATTCTTTGGAATCTTTTAAAATGTTCTGTTTTTAGACTGCAAATTTATATAAAAAGAATTGAAACTACG
The DNA here is from genome assembly GCA_964640365.1 of uncultured Sangeribacter sp. Lineage (GTDB taxonomy): Bacteria > Bacteroidota > Bacteroidia > Bacteroidales > Muribaculaceae > Lepagella. The sequence continues at coordinate 2,840 of CAZXHO010000292.1, forward strand.
ATACAAAAATGAAAAACATTATGAGCAACTTGCTAAAATATTCTCTCTTAAACCTCAAAATATTGGAATAACTTATATGATTTTATTGTAAAAATAGTAAAATTAATAGCAATTTGGTTATCAAGATTGGCTCTTTAAAATTGAAGATGTAAGGTATAGATCTTGTCTTTATCCTTCGTACTTACCATTGAAACTTGACCTACAATAGTATTGCTTATATCTAACGGCAGTTCTTTGGAGCAAAAAATAAAGTAAGGCAAGTTGTCTTACTTTATTTTAAATATTGTATTTAAATAGCTAACTTTTTTATTTCATTAATAAGGAGTCACAGGTGTTTTTTTATTTCACGACAGGTTTATCATCTTTTTCCCAAGCAATAATTCCGCCATCAAGATTTGTGACTTTATATCCCTTTGAAGCCAATTTTTCAGCAGCCTCGGCTGACCGTTTACCACTACGACAATATACAGCCACCGGTTTATTTTTATCCAATTTTTGAGTAGCTTGCTTCAAGAAATCTGTGTCGAAGATATTAATATTTATTGCATCTTTAAGATGGCCATCATTATACTCTTCAGGTGTGCGGACATCAATAAGTTGAATTCCATCTTCAGAGATATACTTAGCAAACTGATTGACATT
>CAZXHO010000293.1:0-3481 GCA_964640365.1 uncultured Sangeribacter sp.
GGCGCCGGCAAGGCCAAGATGGCGGTATTCTGGGTCGACAATCAATCCGGATGTCGCAACAAAATCTCCATGACCCCAACTCTCGATGTAGCTGAACCCAACAAGTCTTTCTCCATGAAGCGCCACTACGCTCTTACCGCTCGTAATTTTTTTTGCGATATACTCCGGGCTTCGTTTGGCAATGCCGGTGCCTCGCTGAAGGGCGGACTCATAGATCAGTCGAACGATGGTCTCGGCATATTTTGCCTGTTCGGGTTCGGCAAACTTGACAGTGATGTCTTTAATGTCCATTTTTTGTAAAGTTTCCGAAAGATTGTTAATGTTATGCTTATTACACCCAAAATCAATTTTTTTAAGCTTCAACAGTCGGTAGTCTGCCTCTTAATACTGTCGTAAGCTTCAAAAATCAAAATGATTATATGAGTTACCTGTAAAAAAGTTGCCAAAATTACTAAATATATTTGACATACTTGCTATGATTATCCTTATTTTTCTTTTCACACCTCTTTTTTATCTTATTTTCACGTGACAAACAAAGATTTAAAGCGTGAAAATCTTAAAACATTTATTTCTATGCGCCCTAACTTTTCTTACCAAAGAGATAACGGTCAATCACAATTGATCTTCGCGAAAGGATTTTATCGCTGATGCTTTTGTCATGGTTTTGAGTCGATAACCCATCGGGATAAAGCTTTCTCATCTTTCTGAAATCATTGTGAGCCTTGATAATTGCCTTGGCATTAGCAAAATCCAATTTGGCAAGAAACATCCCAAATGCGAGTGAATCCATAAGGCGACGCAAGAAAAGAATCTTTCTGCGTTCGCCACCTACAAGGGTTTTATGAAGAAGTAGCAGATTGTTGCGGAAATTCAGATAAGTTTTTTTCGGATTACCCTGATTTAAAGATGCTCCACCTACATGATACACTTCTGAATCACTCATTGCCATTACCTTTTTTCCTGCTGCTATCATTCTGCAGCAGAGGTCTATTTCTTCCATATGTGCAAAGAATCGGCTGTCAAGACCTCCAAGCTCAAGATATAAGTCAGTCCTCACCATTAATGCGGCCCCTGAAGCCCAAGTCACTTCCACGGGCGCCCCATCATATTGACCTTCATCTATTTCCACGTGATCAAAAAGGCGTCCCCGGCAATACGGATAACCTAAACGATCAAGATATCCACCGGCTGCTCCGGCATATTCAAATTTCTCCTTATCCTTATAAGATTTAATCTTTGGCTGCAGTGCACCTACCTCCGGATGCTTCTCCATGAATCTGAGCAATGGCTGCCACCATCCCTCTGTCACTTCAACATCATTATTTAACAATATGGTATACGGATAGTCTGTTTCAGCAATTGCCCTGTTGTAGCCCTCTGCAAACCCGTAATTCTCGGGAAAGGCTATAATTTTCACTTCAGGATGATTCGCACGGAGCCATTCCAAAGAATTATCCTTGGAACCGTTATCAGCTACTATGAGATCAACTTCTTCTCCGGATGTATAACGGGAAACATTTGGTATAAACTCTTTCAGAAGATTCTCGCCGTTCCAGTTAAGGATAATGACTGCCAGTTTTTTCATAGATCTGAAATGATGTTATATTTCTAATTTAGCCTTCATCAATTCCGGCTCTTCAGTACTTATGGAAATAAGTCGTGCCGCCGACACACTATTAATCATTTCTTCTTCCAGAGGAGCTTCAACACGCAGATAGTTATCAGTGAGTCCATGCATCATACCTCCCCCCGAGGGTTGTTCCCAAAGCACTTTTCTGACTATATTGATATTTTCCGACATAAATTTTTCCATTTTCCTGTCAGACAATCCGGTCAGTAGACTTACCCTCCTATGTTTTTCGTTCTGGCTCACGGCATTTCCAAGCAGCAATGCTTCTGTTCCCGGACGCTCGGAATATGGGAACACATGATAACGGGTTACATCAAGTTCTTCCGCAAACTTTAAACTTTTTTCCCACTCTTCAAGTGTTTCTCCTCTGGCACCTGCTATAATATCAACTCCTATAAAAGCATCTGGAATAAGATCCCGTATCGCATCCACGCGCGATTTGAAAAGAGATGTATCATATCGTCTGTTCATCAGTTTCAAGACAGCATCTGAGCCGGATTGCAATGGTATATGGAAATGAGGCATAAATGCACGCGAGTCTTCGGCAATCCATCTTATAATATCTTCAGTGAGAAGATTCGGTTCAATTGAAGAGATTCTGTATCTCTCTATTCCTTCCACATCATCCAACCTCTTCAAAAGGTCAAAGAGATCCTGACCATTATCTTTGCCGTATTCACCGATATTGACTCCGGTTATTACTATCTCCTTCCCATCTCTTGCAGCCGCTTCTTGTGCCATCTTAACAAGATCGGGCGTGTTGCCGCTTCTTGATCTTCCCCGGGCAAAAGGAATTGTGCAATAAGTACAAAAATAGTCACAACCATCCTGCACTTTTAGGAAAAATCTTGTTCTGTCGCCACGCTCACACGATGGCCTGAATTCTTTTATATCCAGTCCGGGTGTAACTGCCGTAAGCTTACGTCGATCGGAGAGCCACTTATCTAAATATTCAGCCATTTTCAGCTTTTCATTAGAGCCGAGCACCATATCTACTCCCTCTATTTGCTCAACCTCCTGTGGCTTCAACTGCGCATAGCATCCGGTCACTATAATGGCAGCTTCAGGATAACGCGCTGCAAGCGACCGGATAAGCCGCCTCCCCTTTTTATCAGCCATTTCAGTTACTGAACAAGTGTTGACAATACACAAATCCGGTGTTTCACCCTTCGATGCACGTGGTATTCCCTTATCTGAAAGCATTTTCCCGATTGTGGAAGTCTCCGCATAATTCAGTTTACATCCAAGAGTGAAATAGGCGGCTTTCAATAAATTGTTTTGTTCTGTCATAAATGCAAAATTACAAAATAAATTTGGTACGGACCCATTTTGAACCTTTGTTATAATTTTTTATTAACTTTGCATTTAGATTTCAATTATCCCCGAAAGAATGGAAAATTATGACAAAAGCCTGATCCTTGTATGTAATGACGACGGCATACATGCACCCGGCGTTCATGCACTCATCGACGAGCTGATTAATTTTGGGAAAGTGATAGCCGTGTGCCCGGATTCTCCACAATCGGGACAATCAATGGCTCTCACAACGAACTCACCTTTGCGAATCGAAAGGGTTGAGGATTACAAAGGTGCACAGATGTATAAAGTCAACGGCACTCCGGTTGACTGCGTGAAACTTGCCATGCACACAGTTATTAAAAGAACACCCGACTTATTGGTGTCAGGCATAAATCATGGATCGAACGCATCGATAAATGTGGTATATTCAGGCACTATGGGAGCCGCTTTCGAAGGATGCGCATTCGGTATCCCTTCGGTTGGTTTTTCACTTACCAATCATTCTCAAGATGCTGACTTCTCACCATGCAGACCCTTCGTAAGGAAAATAGT
>CAZXHO010000294.1:0-3454 GCA_964640365.1 uncultured Sangeribacter sp.
TGGTTCTGATATCGTAACAGTTTATGAGCGTGCTTCTAATGTAGAAATCACAGCCTTCCCGGGCGTACACTATAAAGTAGGTACAAAGGTAGGTCAGGCATATCCCGCCGTTCGCCGATAATAATAGCCGAAAGGAGTAAGGACTGCTCTTCGCAACCCAGAGAATAGGGTTGCAGGATAATTATTGAAAAACATAGTCCGGCGTTAAGCAACGGGTAACATCTCGTTAATTACGTCGGACTTTTTTATAAAAATTCTTAAGCTATTAAACTATGGATACCACTCAAACCAAACCTACGCCGGCAGGAGCCGGTAAAGTCCCGACCGGGAAGAAGGTAGCGACCCTGACGATGGGTGCGATGGCTATCATGATAGTGACGAATATCGTCAGTATGCGTGGTATGGCTTCCCAGGCCGAATATGGCTATGGCTCAATTTTTTACTATGTGTTTGCGGCTATAGTCTTTCTTGTGCCCTATGCATTAGTGTGTGCTGAACTTGCTTCTGCCTATACCCATTCCGGAGGTCTTTTCAGATGGTGCTCTGAAGCATTCGGCCTGAAGCGGGGCTGGGTGGCGATGTATCTTGAATGGCAGATGGTTGTAATATGGTTCCCTGCCGTCTTGATGTTTGCCGCCGTATCACTCGCCTTTATCTTTTGGCCTGAATCCTTCGATGTGAAGCTTGCCAAAAATGTTATTTATACTCTTGTAGTTGTACTTGCTGTTTATTGGGTTGCCACATTCGTGACATTCAAAGGACAGAAATATGCAAATAAACTTTCAACTTTCGGAGGTTTGACCGGTACAATTATTCCGGCAGCCATTCTGATTGTTCTTGGAGTTCTTTATGTAGCATTAGGACATAAAATATATATTCCTACCAATCAGCCATTCTTCCCGAACTTAGCTGATTTCGGAAATATAGTTCTTGCTGCTTCTATATTCCTTTTCTATGCAGGTATGGAAATGCAGGCCGTTCATGTGCCTTCAATGGTGAATCCTTCCAAGAATTTCCCTCGCGCATGTTTCATTTCTGTAATAGTTATTCTTGCAATATTCGTATTCTCGACACTCGCCATCGGCGCAGCAGTTCCTGAGAAAGATATTAACCTTCTGCAGTCATTACTTGTAGCATACAATCGCCTTTGGGGTGCACTCGGTGTGCCTTGGTTAGGAAATGTAATGGCACTGCTTATCACTATCGGAGCCCTTGCTCAGGTTACAGTTGTAATCTCAGCTCCTTCAACCGGTATTTTGGCAGTAGGACGCGCAGGATTCCTTCCCCGTGGACTTCAGAAAGTGAATAAGAATGGTATTCAGGTGCCTATCCTTTGGGTACAGGGTATCTTCGTAACCGTTCTTTCTTTAGCTCTTGTTATCATGCCGAGTGTAGAATCTGCTTATCAGGTTCTTAGTCAGATGTCAACTGTACTCTATCTGATTATGGTAATCATTATTTACGGTGCGTTCTTGAGACTCCGTCGTACAGAACCGAATGTAAAGAGAGGATTCCGCGTACCGTTTGGTAATTTTGGCAAATGGTTTGTATTTATTCTCGGTGTTCTCGGAGCACTTATAGCACTCGTTGTCAGCTTCGTACCACCGTCGCAGATCACAACAGGTTCTCCTGTAATTTATGTCGGAATTATCCTTATTGGTGTTATCGTCTTTGTAGCTTTCCCGTTCATAGTTTATGCAAAGCGTAAACCATCTTGGAGGGATCCTAACAATGACTTCTATCCCTTCAATTGGCAAATTGAGGGCCGTACTCCTGACCAAGTTTCAAAATGGGCAGCAGGATATGAACCTACAGAAGCTGAAATTCAGACAGCAATGAAAGAAGGAATAGCAGAAGATGAACGCACCAATAATGATGTGAGTCGTCTATCCTAAATTCTATTTTCCCCAAGTTTATTATAAAAGAAGAGACGACACAGCACAAACGCTGTGTCGTCTCTTCTTTTATGGTTATAGCTGTGTGGTCAGTATGATTCTTCCGGACTCGGGAAGTCGCCGCTTTTAACATCGGCGATATAATTCTGCACAGCGTCAGTCATGATCTCTGCAAGGTTAGCATATCTGCGGAGGAAACGGGGTGAGAATCCTTGATTAATACCGAGCATATCGTGCATTACAAGCACTTGCCCGTCGACTCCCCCTCCGGCACCGATGCCGATTACAGGAATGCTTACTTCTTTCGCTACCTTTTCAGCAAGAGCGGCCGGAATTTTCTCAAGAACCACAGCGAAGCAACCAATCTCATCGAGCATTTTGGCGTCTTCGATAAGTTTTTTAGCTTCCTGTTCCTCCTTGGCACGCACGTTGTAAGTGCCAAATTTGTTGATGCTCTGAGGAGTTAGTCCGAGGTGACCCATCACGGGGATCCCGGCAGAAAGAATTTTTTCGATTGATTCCCTGATTTCAGAGCCGCCTTCCATTTTAACAGCCTCTGCATGGCTCTCTTTCATGATTCGAACCGCAGAAGCCAGAGCCTCGAGCGGGTTGCCTTGGTAGGTTCCGAAAGGCATATCAGCCACAACGAGAGCTCTCTTAGTTCCTTTTATCACAGACTTTGCGTGATAAATCATCTGGTCGAGGGTCATCGGGAGGGTTGTGAAATTACCTGCCATCACGTTTGAGGCAGAATCGCCTACGAGAAGGACATCAATTCCGGCTTCATCAAGGATTTTGGCGGAAGAATAGTCGTAGGCAGTTAGCATTGAGATCTTTTCGCCACGCTGTTTCATTTCTGAGAGGCGGCGAGTCGTCACCTTACGGGCATTGTCTGTAGTGTTGGTAGACATAGTTATGACGCCTGAGGCGTGATTAAATTAGGTGTGCAAAGTTACCAATTTTTTTCATAATATAAAGGAGCAGGGGTATAAAATTGGCGGCAGGACTTCATATGGTTTGACTCCAAATTATAATTTTCCGTTAATAAAAGTGTGGTGATTGATAACCGATGAGCCAATACGGGATGAATCGGATAGATTAACTATTCGGATTATTATGGTTTTGAACTGAAAAGGGTTTTGAACTGAAAGGGGAATTTGTTAACTTTGCAGCCTGAAAACAATAGCATAACAATGGAATATAATCACCGCGAAATTGAACAACGCTGGCAGCAGTATTGGCGCGACAATGAGATTTATCGCGCAGTTGAGAAACCCGGAAAGAAGAAATTTTATGTGCTTGATATGTTTCCCTATCCTTCGGGAGCGGGACTTCATGTGGGGCATCCATTAGGATATATAGCAAGCGACATCTATTCCCGCTATAAGAGACAACAGGGATTTAACGTGCTACACCCCATGGGTTATGACGCTTATGGACTGCCTGCAGAACAATATGCCATACAGACGGGTCAGCATCCTGAAAAAACAACGGTAGCCAATATTGCCCGCTATCGCGAACAACTTGACAAGATAGGCTTCTCGTTTGACTGGAGTCGT
>CAZXHO010000295.1:0-3416 GCA_964640365.1 uncultured Sangeribacter sp.
TATTTAAATAAGTCTCTTAAAAGAGAGGATGAGAATAAACAAAAAAGAGTATGAAGACAGATTCAAATGATCATAAAAAAGATTTTGAAAACAGTTTGTCTTTTGTTATTTCACACTATGAGCAAGGGCAATTTGATGAAAAAGCTGTTTGGCGAAAAATTATGGGCAGCCGATTTAAATTCCTTGACCGGAGATGGATAGCAGCAGCGTCAATAGCCTTTGTTCTCGGAGCCTCAGCTTTTGTTTATTCGGTTGTATCTATAAGAACTAATCAACCCGAGATGCAAAAAGAGGTTCTGACAAACACAAACACGTCCTTACAAAAGGAATCTGTAACGGAAAAAATAACATTTAATAATGCACCTCTTGAGGAAGTTATTTCTAAAATAGAAGATATCTATGGAGTAGAAATCCTTAATAAGCCAACACAAGAAATAACTGTGACAATCAGTTATGAGGGAACTGCTGAAGAAGTTGTGGATATCCTGAATGAAACATTCAATATAGATCTAAAATTAAAAGGTAAATAAATTTGGATTGAATACTCCCTTATACGGTCAACTAAAGTTGACCGTATTTGTTAATACTTCAAAAGATTCCACCAAAAATACTATATTCTCCATAATATGGCAAAGCCTTTTACTTTTGACCGAGTTGTTAGGATGGTGATAGCTTTGGCTCTTACAGTTGGAGCTTTCTGGCTCATCGGTGTTCTGAAAAACGTTCTCCTCCCATTTTGTCTTGCTTGTCTATTATCATATATAATGGAACCTTTTGTTGAGTTCAACCAGCGACTCTTAAGACAAAAGGGGAGAGTTCTTGCCGTTTTTGTTACTTTGTTTGATGTGACAGTCATAGTGGGAATCCTTCTTTATTTTTTCGTCCCAATTGTTTCAGATGAATGTAATGAAATGATAAAGATGGTGAAAGAATACTCCCACAGAACGGTCACAATTCCCTTTTTACCGGAAAATATCACAGATCTCCTTGAGAGAAAGTACAATATTTCCGTCCTGATTGATGAAATTGAAAATGGAAAGGGTTCTATACTTCTTGATCGGGGCGAGACCTTATTGGCCACTACTATAGAATTTCTGATGCATTCGCTCGAATGGCTGCTGACATTCATTTATATCCTCTTCATTCTGATTGACTATAAAAAACTTGGAGAAGGATTCGAACTTCTCATACCGGAAAAATATAAACCGGCTGTTTTGCAAATAGGTAAAGATATAAAAGTCAGCATGAATAAATATTTCAGGAGTCAACTTTTAATTTCAGGATGTGCAGCAGTTTTTTACTGCATCGGGTTTTCGATTGTAGGTCTTCCTATGGCTATAGTTATGGGCATAGTTGTGGGTGTCCTTTATATGATTCCATATTTCCAATATATTACAGTAATTCCAGTCGGTATCATATGTTTCATTATGTCGCTTGACGGGTCAGTAGACTTTTGGGCTATGGCAGGCAAATGCGCTTTGGTATATTTAGTTAGTCAATCGATTTGCGATTACATTCTAACTCCCAAAATCATGGGAAAATCTTTAGGCTTGAATCCTGCAATAATCCTTCTATCCTTATCCATTTGGGGCACCCTTCTTGGAATAATAGGAATGATTATAGCCTTACCTATGACAACATTACTACTCTCTTATTATAAGAAAGTAATTATAGAGCATAAGCCTATTTCAGCGCCAACCTTGGTGCCCTAAATTTTATTCAGAACGCATTATATTTCTACCATAAAGGTAACAATAGGTTAAGATTTAAGCCCAATTTTCTCTACTTTGGAGTTAATTGGGCTTAAATGTGGAATAAATTAAAAATACAAAGATTAGCAGTGCCTTAGAATTCGCTAGAGAAATGAAATTTAATTTTAGGAAAGTCTGACTGAGCCATCTGAAGAACATAATTAGAATCAGCTAAGAAAACATCCCTGCCATCTTTATCAGTTGCCATAAACTGATGCTTGCGCTTCTTGAAAGCCTCCAAAGCTTCTTTGTCATCACTTTCTATCCAGCAAGCTTTATATAAGCTGATTGGCTCCCAACGGCATTGTGCACCATACTCATGAAGAAGGCGATACTGTATGACTTCAAATTGCAGCTGTCCGACCGTTCCAATGATTTTACGACCATTAAAACTATTAGTAAACATCTGAGCTACTCCTTCATCCATCAACTGGCGTATTCCCTTGTCAAGCTGTTTGGATTTCATCGGATCTGCATTCTCAATATATTTGAACATCTCCGGTGAAAAAGAGGGCAATCCTTTAAAATGCAGAAGTTCCCCGGAAGTAAGTGTGTCACCTATTTTGAAGTTTCCCGTATCTGGTATTCCTACTATATCACCCGGATAAGCTTCATCAACTATACTTTTCTTTTGGGCCATAAACGCAGTAGGTGCCGCAAACCGCATCATTTTATCATTCCTGATATGCCGGTAGTTAACATTGCGTTCAAACTTTCCGGAACAAATCTTAACAAAGGCGATGCAAGAACGATGGTTCGGATCCATGTTGGCATGGATTTTAAATACAAATCCGGAAAAAGTTTCTTCTTTAGGGTCAACACGTCTTTCAACTGCATCAATAGGCTTTGGAGAAGGAGCAATCTTTACAAAGCAATCGAGCAATTCTTTTACTCCAAAAGTATTCAAAGCAGAACCGAAGAATACCGGGGCTACTTTCCCTTTCAAATAATCTTCTTCGTTAAATTCCGGATACACTCCCTCGATTAGTTCCAGATCTTCCCTAAGTTTTTCGGCATCAGCTTTTCCCACCAATTCATCCACAAGAGGAGAATTTACGTCTTCAATCTCGATTCGCTCACTGATTGTCTGTTTGGAAGGAGTAAAGAGGTCGAGACCGTGTTCATAAATATTGTAAACTCCTTTGAATTTAGCACCAATATTAATTGGCCATGTGAGTGGTCGTACCCCAATCTGAAGTTCCTGTTCCAATTCATCCAATATGTCAAATGGATCACGACCCTCTCTATCAAGCTTATTAACAAAAATAATTACAGGAGTATTTCTCATTCTACAAACCTCCATAAGACGCCGTGTCTGAGTTTCAACACCCTTAGCCACGTCAACAACTATTATTACGGAGTCAACAGCTGTCAAGGTACGGAAGGTATCCTCAGCAAAATCTTGATGTCCGGGAGTGTCAAGAATATTTATTTTATAATCCCCATAATTGAAACCCATTACTGAAGTAGCAACCGATATTCCACGTTGCTTCTCAATTTCCATCCAGTCGGAAGTAGCAGTTTTCTTAATTTTATTACTTTTGACAGCACCGGCAACATGAATGGCGCCGCCAAAAAGCAACAATTTCTCAGTCAGTGTCGTTTTACCGGCATCCGGATGAGATATAATCGCAAAGGTTCTTCTTTTATCTATCTCCCTGTTAA
>CAZXHO010000296.1:0-3367 GCA_964640365.1 uncultured Sangeribacter sp.
GCAGAAGGTTCAAAATCAGGCTCAGGAAGCAGTGAAGAAAGTTCTAAACAAAGTGGTCCACAGAGTCTTCAGACAATATCAAGTCTTGCTCTGACTCTTGAATCGTATAGTCCTTCTCCTCCATTACTGAATATAAACAGGGTCCGGATCTTCAGTGACAGTACCACCGGAATTAGTAACTTCCTCTTCAGGCACTTCTATAGGCTCTTCCAATGGGTCGTCATATGTAGAGGTTGCAGCGCGCAAATATTCATCGTTTTGCAAGGAATCGCGCATTGCTCCCAGCCTTCCGTCATAAACTTCCACTACAAGCCTTGCATTTACAGGAATTTTTTCCTTTTTCTTTACAACCTTGCCGTTAGCTGTAATTTTTACTATACAGTCGTTATCTCCTAACACCTTAACCACCCTGATATTCTTGAAACCGAGTTCTTCGAGTTTTGCCATACCCTGACGGAATGAAAATCCCCGCAGAGCATCTTCGCGCGAATTATTATCATCATCGATCACCACTTCTCTTGGATGAACCGCGTTGATATATAGGAATATTTTTCTTCCGGGCTTTACCCTGGCTCCTGATTTGGGAAATTGTTCAATCACATACCCGGGTTTGACATCTTCCTTATAAATCGAATCTCGGATATCTACCCTGAAACCTTTGTCGTGAAGAGTGCGCACAGCCATAGTGTAAGACATGTTCTCTACTCCCGGCACCACGTCACTTGCCCCGTGTCGCGTAAACAATTGAAGACAAAGGAAAACGATCCATATGCCCAAAAAAGCTACAAGAAAAATTACTATAATATTTGCCAACACAGGGTGTCGGGAAATAAAAGCACTATCCGGTTTTTTTATATTTTTTAACATCAAAAAGACGGTTTTACGGTATTTCGCCCCAAAGTTAGTCAAAATTTTCCTAACACTGCATTTCTGCATTCAAAAATTATTTATTAACTTTGCAACTCAAAGCGTAAATTTGATGCGTAGATTTTTATACTTAATACCCCTGCTCCTCATGCTCTCATCATGCGGAGAATATAATAAAGTACTAAAGAGCAAGGATGTGGACTATCGGTTCGACTTTGCAAAACGTGCTTTTGACAAACGTAATTTCACACAGGCATCAACCGTCCTTGAGACGATCTATACTCCTTTGCGTGGAGGCCCAAACGGGGAGGAAGCCCTTTTCCTTCTCGCCATGTCGTATTATGAGAATAAGGATTATTTAAATTCAGGTCTTTATTTCAAAACCTATTATTCCCGTTATCCAAAAGGTAAATACACAGAGCTTGCCCGATTCTATTCCGGCTACGGTTATTACCTCGATTCTCCTGACCCGCAGCTGGATCAGACGCAAACCGTAAAAGCAATTGAAGAGCTTCAGGGTTTTCTCGATTATTTCCCGAACAGCGACAGGGTATCAATAGCTCAGAATGCTATTTTTGAGATGCAGGATAAGCTGACACTTAAAGAGCTCCAAAATGCACAGCTTTATTATAACCTTGGCAATTTCCTCGGTAATAACTATGAAGCAGCAATAATCACAGCTCAGAATGCACTGAAAACATATCCTTATTCAAAATTCCGCGAAGATTTTGAGTTGCTGATATTGAAAGCACGCTATCAGGAGGCACGTCTCAGTGTGGAAGAGAAACAAGCTGACCGATTCAGGGAAGTTATTGATGAATATTATTCATACACCAACAACTATCCCGATTCCAAAAACAGGAAGGAAGCTGACAATATCTATGAAATTGCACGCAAACATGTGCAGGAATAATTAATTTGTCTAAATCGTTTATAACAACATAATTCACAGTCATGGATTATAAAAAAACCAACGCACCACTCAACACTGTGACACGCGATATGATCGCTATGGCAGAACAGACAGGAAATGTCTATGAAACCGTTTGCATTATTGGTAAACGTGCCAACCAGATTGCCGTGGAGATGAAAAAGGAGCTGGAAAAAAAGCTACAGGAGTTCGCCTCTACCGATAATCTTGAGGAGGTTTCAGAAAACCGTGAGCAAATAGAAATATCTCGTTTCTATGAGAAGCTTCCCAAACCTACCCTGATTGCTACTCAGGAATATATTGAACACAAGCTCTATTTTGCCAATCCCGCAAAAGAAAGAGATCGTCTTGATGATTAATTACAAATCAAAAGCATTCTCATATAAGAGCATCTAATATAGGGAAAGCCGGAAAATCAATTCCGGCTTTTTCTTTATAACGAATCTTTTTGAAGCTATGTCATCATCAATTCATATTTTTAATCCTGATACAGATTATGCACTCGCCTCCGGTAGAAATAACTATTCTCCTCCGAGTTCGATTGTTGGCATCAGGAAGAAAATGGCTCTTTTCCCTGCCACTTATGCTAAAGATGGTGACGCTATAATTCTATTAGACAAGATTTCTTCCCGAGAACTTTCGGATTGCATTGGCTATAACGACTGTAGAAGAAAGAACATCAGAATATTAACCCTTAATGATTTAAAAAATTATCTCTCTTATCATAGCAAACATTCTGAATTGATTCTCCAACCTTGGGGCTGGAACCATACTTTTGTGAATACTTTGCGTAAAATGGAGATCCCGGAACATTATCTGAAATCTGATTCTGCCATTGATGCGTTAAGGCAACTCTCTCACAGAAGAACCTGTATGCCGTTCAGGAGAGTTATTTCCTTGCAACTTCCGCAACTGTCCATCGATCAATCTGCAGAATTCATTAATGAGAATGATGCTTTCGATTTTTCAATGGATCATCCAATTGTTTATTTCAAGGCACCATGGAGTAGTTCGGGAAGAGGAATCGTGAATTCAGTTGATCTTACGGGAGAAGGCTTGAAACAATGGCTTAGAGGATGTATCAGAAGACAAGGAAGTGTGATTGGAGAAATAGGAAGGAAACGTACCGGTGACTTTGCAACGGAATGGATGTGTAAAGACGGGAAAGCTCTTTTCCTTGGACTTTCCTGTTTCAACGCCACGGGTGACGGCCACTATCTCGGTAATATGAATATATCCCAAGAGGAGATAGATTTAAAATTGGGTGAATTGTCTTTCCAATGGAACAATGAAATACTCAAAGCCCAAGAGGAAGCGTTAGATAAATTGATAGCTCCCAATTATGACGGTCCTGTTGGGATTGATATGTTTACCACTGTGGAAGGTGAACTAAATCCTTGCGTAGAGTTAAATCTCAGAATGACAATGGGAATCGCCACTCTTTGGAAAAATTAAACAGTTTAATCATCTGACGATTACAAAGTTATGGAGTTAAAAAAAGACACTCTTATTATCGTAGGAACGGGTAACGTTGCTTTTCATCTGGAAAAAGCTTTTGCTCCTTTTTTC
>CAZXHO010000297.1:0-3346 GCA_964640365.1 uncultured Sangeribacter sp.
TACGTTTTCAATTCCGATCTTATCGATTTTATCTATTGCAACGGTTATATCGACAATCTTATCCGACGCACCAATAATTTCAGCAATTCCGGATAGTATTTTTCTATTGTTTACCTTTATGGCAACCCTTATTCGCAAACGTTTGAACACCATGTCAATCATCGACAACAATTCAATCTCATTCCAGAGAGAATCACTGCCCACGACATCGGCATCACATTGATAAAACTCACGATAGCGACCTTTCTGAGGGCGGTCTGCCCTCCAAACTGGTTGTATCTGATAGCGCTTGAAAGGCATCTGGAGCTGCCCTCTATACTGCACGACAAAACGAGCGAAGGGAACTGTTAAATCATACCTTAGTCCTTTTTCACTGATTTTGTTTGTCAGCTTAACTATATTGCGATCAAGTAGCTCACCGTCCTCTACGCCTTTTAGAAAATCTCCGGAATTAAGAATTTTGAAAAGAAGCTTGTCTCCCTCTTCTCCATATTTTCCCATCAAGGTTGATAGATTCTCCATAGCAGGGGTCTCTATCTGCTGATAGCCGAAAAGATTAAACACTTCCTTAATTGTATTGAATATATAATTCCTACGAGCCATCTCTTGCGGAGAAAAATCGCGCGTACCTTTTGGAATAGACGGTTTCTGTGCCATTTTATATTTGCTGATTATTCTTCTTGTTAATATTGCGAAGTTACAAAACTTTTTTCAGAATCTACCTTAGCATCCAATCTGTTTTTAGTATTTTTCAAGATTTCCATTGTTTTTACCGGTGAAATCTGAATTATCCAATTCAGGCAGGTAATACTACCCAATATTAATGTGATGTATTTAATGGCTTCTACAGGATCAGAATTGGAAATATATAAAGGGGGCAACCTCTTCCGACATAAATTCAATTACGAGTTGAATAACTACAAGGAAAAAAATCAATTTCATTACCCAATTTACATTTATAAACAGATACTTCACACCATCCGCCCATTTTTGAGGTACGAAGTGGAAGACTATCAGTGCAGCCATCATTATGCACCATTCAGGTCGGGCCTGACAGAACTGAGGAATCTGTGCCCAATCAAAATCCGTAAATATGTTTTCTATTATTAATACGGATTGTTGGAAATCTGCGGCACGGAAAAAGACCCATAGCAATGATACATAGGTAAATGTAATTGCCCAGAAAATAAAATTAGTAAAAAAGTTATCGGGAATTTTATTCAGCAAGGGTTTGCATGCCTTATGCACTGCGAGGCCTATGCCATGCATTGCGCCCCAGAAAACAAATTTCCAGGCTGCGCCGTGCCACAATCCTCCAATGAGCATTGTGAGAAAATTATTAACGTAGGTTCTTATCACACCCTTCCTATTGCCCCCGAGAGGTATATATACGTAATCTCTTAGCCAAGAAGACAAAGAAATATGCCAACGTCTCCAGAAATCAGTAAGATTTTTGCTTTGATATGGTGAGTCAAAGTTCAATCCAAGGCGGAAACCCATCATTGAAGCCAATCCGATAGCCATATCGGAATATCCGGAAAAATCGCAATAAATCTGCATCGTATAGCCCAACACTCCCATCAGTGCCTGTACGCCGGTATAAAGCTGAGGATCGTTAAAGACAAGATCATTATATTGTGCAATATAGTCGGCAATCAAAGCTTTTTTGATTATACCCACAATAATTAGCCATAGTCCTCCCCATATTTCAGTTTTGGTTGCCCTACGGTTTTTCTCTAATTGGGGTAAAAAATAATCAGCCCTAACAATAGGGCCGGCCACGAGCGCCGGGAAGAAAGATAGGAAAAACAGATAATCGAGCCAGTTTTTGGTAGGTCTGATCCGATTCTTATAAACATCAACCACATAACTAATGGACTGGAAAGTATAGAATGAGATTCCGACCGGAAGAATTATATCCATGGGTTGAAAGTTACCTTCCACCATCAGGTTCCAATTCCATAAGAAGAAATTGGCGTATTTGAAATAACCGAGTATCGAAAGAGAGATCAGGATGGACAACCACATCACAGCGAGCCTTGCTCCCCTCCTCTGTAGTTTATTAATCCAATGCGAAAGGCTCCAGTCGATAAGAGACGTGCCAATCAGCATAAGAAAAAAAAGTCCGCTTGATTTATAATAGAAATAAAGAGAAAAGCAGATGACAAAGAAAACCATCTTCCATTTGCTTCCCTTCAACAAGGCATATATGGGAAGAAAGAAAATGAACAGTAACCAGAACAAGCCGCTGGAAAAGAGCATCGGTGCTTTGGGATCATACGCCAGCTGCTGCCAGATGTTTCCCAAAGATGTCAGAAATGGCTCTCGGATATTCTGGAAGAATGTAGAAAGAGAATCAAGAAAATTAAAATCCATTCTTATTTTTTATTCCAAGCCTTTAGAAATACTACTTTATTGGGGACATTTCCGAGACTGTCTGAAGGAAGATCTGCAAGTATAGGATGTGCAGATTTCGGCATCCATCTCATTATACTGTCCATCCATTGTGCAGAGGATTCCCGGGTTGGATGGATATTATCTTTTTTACGTTTAAATTCCATCCCTTGGGACCGGAAAAACGAACCGGGTGCACAAGTAGCTTCAAGCATTTCATTAATCTTGGTATCTTTGTTCCATATCGGAGGACCGATCCATATGTAAGGTATATCGCCGATAACTGAGAGAATCTTTTTTACGTAGGGAATTCTCAAATCGGGATTTTTAAAGTAAGCTTCGTTACTTCCCAAAGATATGAAAATATAATCTTTTTTATATAAATTTATAAAATGTGAAAGCGTGTCTGTCTCCGCCCAAATCTTAGTGTTACTCGAATCCCAGTTTATTGCATGGAGTTGATGACCGTTCTGATGCGCATACTTTGACAATCGGTGAGCAAGATTAAATGTCATGGAATCACCAAATATTAATATCGATTTTGGAACGGAGTCTACCGGAGTTTCCTTTATCTCTTCCAACGGATCGATTTGAATAGAGTCCAAAAGTGCAAGATTCTCTTCCGATAAATCGGAAGATGATTGATTGGAAGGTAGTAAAGTCTCGGCAATGGGTGACTTTTTTACTTTCCATCCTGCAAACGAAACGTCATCAGAGAAACTTAACAATGTAAAAATGACCAATGCACACGTCAACAAAAGCCAAACACTTGTATAGTTTGATTTCATATCGCTCAAAAACTGAACCTGTTTTTACAGACTACTGATTGATAAAAGAAAACAGTTAAAAGTATTGATAAAATCTCTAATTATAATCATTTTGCTATTGTCGTACATATGTTAAATTTGGAAGCATATTACGACATTCCCGCGATAATTATAATCACAAAATT
>CAZXHO010000298.1:0-3330 GCA_964640365.1 uncultured Sangeribacter sp.
ATTCTCCTATCACAGTAACAGAATTTGGTAAATTGATATTAGACAATTCATAGCAACAGTAGAAAGCAGATTCTCCAATTTCAGTAACGGTATTTGGTATAATGACAGAAGTCAGTTCCTGGCAATATAAGAAAGCATTATCACTTATCCTTGTCAAGGTGTATTCTACTTCTCCATCCTTGGGATGTGCGGGTAATACAAGATCGTCTGAAACATAATTACCCGCAGAATTGACACCTTTCAAGGTCTCAACGGTTTTTGCCTCTTCGTCAATTACAGAATAGATGATTTTTTGACCCTCGTATTCATATGTGAATTCCTTGGCGATTATGGGCAAGGAGAGAAAGAGAGAAAATGTAAAAAGTAATAATTTCTTTCTCATAAATAATTTAATTATGGTTGCTTTTCTTTTTTTAAGATCAATGATATAGTTCACAACAAATTTACTAACATATTGTTACATAGTTCTTTTTTATTGATTATATTGGCAAAAAGTCTATGAAATTTTAGTAATTTAGGAAAACTTTGCCGATTTTTCTCCATGAAAAACTACTTATTCTACTGACTTGCTCAAAGTTAACCAAATCCTCCCAAATATGCAAGAGCTTTTTGTCAAAACAAGGAATACTGACAGAATTAAATTGTGAGTATTAGTAATACATGCCATCTATGTGGATTGATCTGCAGTCTTTGCCTGTCAGGATCAATCTTATTCTTCCATGGGCAGATAGATGCTTTTAAATGCAATATAAAAAACCAAGGTTTTATATTTTTTCTTTTTTGTCACATAGTTAGCAATTATATGATGTATAAATTAAGTTAATGTCTTATATTATTTGCACAATCGAACATAAAATTGTAATTTCGCAGTCACTCGGGAAGCAGTTAATGAATAAAGCTGTTAAAGAAAACACAAGATATAAACTAATATGGAAATAGAAGGAAGAATCATTCAAGATCTCGGAATCCAGTCTGGAACTTCCAAAGCAGGAAATCCGTGGAAGAAAAGAGAGTTGGTTCTTGAGACTTTTGGAAGTTATCCCAGAAAAGTGAAATTTCACATTTTTGGAGATAGGGTAGATACCATTCGTCTGGAACAGGGAAGAGATTATGTACTCTCTTTTGATCTTGAAAGCCGCGAATTTAATGGACGCTGGTATACAGATGTAAATGTTTACCAAGCTCGTGATTTTGTTACAGCACCTCCTCAGGGAGATCCTTATGCATCGCAGGGAGCCCCTCAATACGGCGCTCCCCAATATGGGGCACCGCAAGGATATCCTCAGGGTCCATCTCCGGCATATGGTGCTCCTCAGGCTCCGTTTACATCTTCACCAGCTTCAAGCGACGAAGACCTCCCGTTCTAAGAAATTTAATACTTTACAAAGACTCCTATGGATATTTCATGGGAGTCTTTTTTTATTGCTTTAAGAATTCTTGGGATTCCTTAATAGGAAAACAAGCATATTTTGGGGATGAGATTTGGCTATGTCTGTGATTTTTTGTAATTTTGCATTCAAAATAAGGATAAATGGCTCAATAACGGTATGGGGAAAGGAAGAAATTTTCTTTTTCCCGTAGTATTTTGAGTTGTTGACAAGTAGCTCTATGGCTAAAATCCGCCATAAGACAAAGGTAAAAAAGATTATAATAAAACTATGCAAAAAGACATGCGATCATGTCGCGACACCATTGATCTCCTCATGGAGACAAGTTGGGAAGTATGTAATAAAATAGGAGGTATTTATACTGTCCTATCTACAAAAGCCCGTGTACTCCAGGAAAAATTTGGCGATAAGCTTGTATTTATTGGTCCCGATGTCTGGACAACAGAGAATCCCTCTCCTTATTTTATAGAAAGAAAGACACTTCTCAAGCAAGCTTCTTCGAAATTACAATTACCATTTGATATTTCTATAAGAGTCGGGCGCTGGAATATTCCCGGTTCTCCTCTTGTGGTGCTTGTTAAATTCGATGGCGTATATGAGCATCTTAACGGAATTTTCGGTAAGATGTGGGAACTTTATGGCGTGAATTCCATGCACGCATATGGCGATTATCATGAAGGATGCGCCTTTGCCGTGGCTTCAGCCATTGTTATGAAGGCATTGGCTGAGCATTTAAAAGTTAATGGTCTTAATGTAACAGCTCATTTTAATGAGTGGACCACTGCTATGGGGCTCCTCTATCTTAAAATGATTTTGCCTGAAGCTTCTACACTCTTCACTACCCATGCAACAAGCATCGGTAGGAGTATTTGTGGAAACGGTAAACCTCTTTATGATTATTTCTCCGGGTATAACGGAGATCAGATGGCAGGCGAACTAAATATGGAAGCTAAACACTCATTAGAAAAGACAGCGGCTCATCAGGCAGATTGTTTCACGGCGGTGAGCCATCTTACGGCAGATGAATGCGCTCAGCTTCTTGATATCCGTCCACAGGTTGTGACACCTAACGGATTTGAACCCGACTTTGTGCCAAATGACAAAAAATATGAATCACTGAGGAAGTCAGGAAGAGAGAAAGTCTTAAATATTGCCTCTAAGCTTAAAGGTAAGA
This sequence comes from uncultured Sangeribacter sp., assembly GCA_964640365.1. Classification (GTDB taxonomy): domain Bacteria; phylum Bacteroidota; class Bacteroidia; order Bacteroidales; family Muribaculaceae; genus Lepagella. The sequence goes on from CAZXHO010000298.1 coordinate 2,563, forward strand.
AATTTGACGACAATACTGTAATCGTAGCTACTTCAGGAAGAAACGAATATAGAAACAAGGGTCTTGACCTTTTTCTTGATTCACTTGTGAAACTTGAAGAGACAAACTGCGAGAAGGATGTTCTTGCTCTTATTTTGGTTCCTGCTTGGGTTAAAGAACCTTCCCGGTTCCTTCTTGATTCAAATAGTGATACCAATTTAGGAGACGTTCCTGACTTCATGACACACAGGCTTAATAATGAAGACTGTGACTCTGTAACTTGCAGAATACGGAATCTCAAAGATTCAGATCACTTCAATAAGAATGTAAATGTTATTTATGTACCTTGTTATCTCGATGGTGGAGACGGTATTGTAAATATATCCTATTACGATATCCTTCCTGCATTGGATATGACGGTTTTCCCATCATATTATGAGCCATGGGGATATACTCCACTTGAGAGTATTGCATTCGGGAAACCTACGGTAACTACTGATAAAAGTGGATTTGGACAGTGGATTCTTGCTAATTTTGTAAATTCCATGCTTGCATGTGGCGTCAAAGTTGTAGGTAGAACAGATTCTAACTATGATGCTTCGGCAAAAGAAATTGCAAGACAACTTTTGAAATATTGTTCACTCGACGAACAAGAACGTAAGATAGCGTCTACAGCAGCCTGCGTTACTTCAAATAAGGCTGACTGGAAATTCTTTATTTCTGCCTATTATAAGGCATTTGGTGTGGCGTCATCCAATAGAGATGCTCGTTTAAATTTAAAATAATTTA
>CAZXHO010000299.1:0-3322 GCA_964640365.1 uncultured Sangeribacter sp.
AGGCTTTTTATATATTGCTTATGGCGCAAAAGTCCCCATTCAACTTGGAGTTATTGACTATAGTAATAAAATTATACTTATCAAGGAAGAGTATTTCCCTACCGGAAATGTAGAAGAAGATATGAAGTATATTAGACAATACTACTCTTCTTACGGCTCCTGTGCCCTTTATCCCGAGAAATTTAAAGCATAAATATAGTGAACGGAAAAAAACTTAACGTTTCGATGATCCCGTTGAATATCAATTGGGGTGAAAAACAAGCGAATCTTGAATCTGTTGAGAAAATTATTCAAGATGTCCATTCACAAACTGATTTGATTATTTTGCCTGAAACCTTTTCTACCGGCTTTCCTGTAGGGGAAGATACTACGGAAATAGAAAAAATTGCAGAATCTGTTTCCGGGCAAACTGTAAAATTTCTTTCTGATCTTTCCGAAAAATATAATGTTGCAATAGCAGGTAGTTTCATTGCAAAGGATGGAAATAACCTTTATAACAGAGGATTTTTTATAGAACCTTCAGGCGATATTAATTTATGTGATAAGCACCATTTGTTTTCTATTGCCGGAGAACATAAGATTTTCTCACATGGCGATAAAAGATTGAAAGTTCGATATAGAGGTTGGAACATAGCTTTAATTATCTGTTACGACCTTCGTTTCCCGGTTTGGTGTAGAAATGTAAATAATGAATATGATCTTCTTATAGTTGTGGCAAATTGGCCTGAACAACGAGTGGATGCCTGGCAAAAACTTTTATATGCTCGTGCAATTGAGAATCAGGCTTATATTTGTGGCGTTGATTGCTACGGCACGGATAAGGAAGGGAATAAATATAATGGATGCACCTTGGCAATTGATTACAAAGGGAAAGATATTTCAGTAAAATTAGAAGATGATAGAATTCTTTATGCATCTTTAGATCTCAATAAACTACAGTCATTCCGTGAAAAATTCGCCGCATGGAAAGATGCAGATAAATTTCAAATCCTACCGTAAATTATTGGCTTCGCTCCTTTGCCCGCTATTTTTTATGAGTCGGAATCTAAGATGTAAAACTAAAAAATGCACACTGCTCAATTTTAAGAACAGTATGCATTTTTTGTTTCATCTTATCGCCAAGGAAACTCAGGTGGAATCGGTTTTCCCTTAACTGCCATTCTCACTGAGCTGGCAAAATTCCTTACCATTTTCTTCACAGGACCCGGTTCAGCCCCAAGGACTTTATATAATAAGCCTGCATTTCCGGGAAGTTTGGTAATACCGGCTGCTAACGTATTTTTCTTATCAATAAAAACTTCCGTTTTTTCGTATATTTCCTCAGCCTTATCCGGAGGGGTCATGACAATTACATTGGCGAACACATCAAAAACCCCCATTATTCCGAGATTCCTCGGATTTTCTTTTTTCGGATCGATTACGAATTTTTCTCTGAACAACTGTTTGCCATCCGGTCTTTCGCCATGACTGCAGACTGATAAAATATCATATTCGAACAGCTCTCCATCACCATAATATTTCCTTCCTCCCATAAATATTTCAGAATATACTACGGTAGCAGTCTCATGAACGCTAAGTCGTGTATCCGAAATAAATCTTGTATTTCTACAAGGAATGATAGGCTCGGGAATGAATTCAAGATATGCATTCTCTTCGAGAACAAAATTCTGAACCATACCGGAATAATTGAACCTCATAACAGCAAGTTTGGTTGCAGCTCCAGTTGAAACATGAGCAAATGCATCCTTCTTTACAGTTATATCCTGCCGATATCTGTCGCCATCAACATTAGGACCACCTGAAGAAAGTATATATACACATGGCATCTCCGGCATTGCCTCATCAAAATATAATTCTTGCTGAACTATGAGAGGATGACGGCGATCCAGATCCCTAAGTATACTCTTACCTTCTCTATCAAGCTCAAATCCAAGCCTAAGATATCCGTGCTTTCCCGGGGCGCCCACATACATCGCTTCAGGTTCCCTTAGATAGGGAGCCATTTCGCGTGCTGAAGAAAAATCTACTTCAGGAGCAACAATTTTTTCCTTTTTCTGCTCAATCATCAGGAGCTATTTATTTTGCTTTGTCAAACAGAGCCATTTTAAATATCAGATTCACCAACTCATCGATTCCCTCCCCTGTCATACAATTTGTAAAAAAAAAGGGTTTTCCGGGGCGCATAAGTTTTGAATCATGATCCATTACACTAAGATCGGCATGTACATAAGGAGCCAAGTCAGTTTTATTTATCACCAAGATGTCGCTCTGCGAAATGCCGGGACCATCCTTACGTGGAATTTTATCTCCGGCAGCTACATCTATAACATAGATGAAGAAATCAACAAGTGCAGGGGAAAATGTTAGTGTAAGGTTATCTCCTCCACTCTCAATCAATACTATATCTGTATCTGGAAATTTTGCTTCCATCTCTTCAACGGCGGCAATATTCATTGAAGGATCTTCTCGAACCGCAGTATGAGGACAAGCTCCTGTTTCAACTCCTATAATTTTATCTTCTACAAGAATTCCTTTCAATGTCTTGCGCACATGTTTGGCATCCTCTGTAGTGACAATATCATTTGTTATAATAAGTACTTTCTGACCGAGTTCAAGAAGACGCGGGGTTATAGCTTCTATAAGAGCTGTTTTTCCGGATCCTACAGGACCTCCTACACCAATTCTGCAAGTATTTGACATTTTATTTGATTGTCTTTAGATTAGAGATTATGAATTAAGAATTAAAGAGAGAGAAATTAATATAAATATGGAAGCATTAATTCATGAACATTCGCATATTCCCTTTTTCATGAAGAGAGGCCAGAATATCAAGTTCAGGATAGAATGCATTCATATCGTGCAATTCCATCTGAGATGCCTCTTGATAAAGTGATTCAACCTCATCGGAAAATTTCTCAAGAATAAGCTGGGTGTCATAATGAGAGACTCTGACACAGCGTAATGCCGCACTGAGAACCATATTGATCACTCCGTATTGATGAGAGCAAAACAAATCTTTTTCATCTATTCCTGCTGCTGCAAAAATCATTCCCTGAGCTACTGGATAAGTACCCGGGGTGGTGTTATTCTTTATATCGTCAAGCCATTGAGATATGATATTATCTTTAAATAGCTTGACTCCTAATTCAGCTAATTTCTTACCCATTCTGGAAATCATGAGTCTGGCCTCAGCATTCATTTTGAACATCATGAGGTAATGATCTATCTTTTTACATTCCTCATAATTGCCATTAAGAAATGCTCTGTGGGTCAGAATAGCTGCAACACCATCACTAAAAGCTGCCTGATGCGCCTGTGAACG
>CAZXHO010000300.1:0-3319 GCA_964640365.1 uncultured Sangeribacter sp.
GAGTATGAAAACTTGGGATATGTCGATTTATATGGTATCAAGCGATCCGCCAGAGAGTCTATCATTTCGGAAATAGAAAAACACGGAAGTGTTGAAAATGTATCCACTTCCTACATAAATTTCCTTTATGAAAGTCCCGGAGACAATATGTGGACCGAGGGTAGGATACTTGATCAGGTTAATGTAGCTGATCAGTATGAGGTGAATCCTGACTTTTTTGAAACTTTAGGAATAGAATTTATCCAAGGAGGGACCTTCTTTGAGACAGGAGACTCAACACTGAATCACATTGTTGTTGAGGAGAGAATGATTGATATCTTACATAATATCTTTGGTGTTGATGATCCAAATATAGTTGGTCAACCCATTTATATTACCGGACATGAAACTACAGATGTTCCATATGTGATCTGTGGTGTGATAAAAAATCTAAATAGGGGAGGTTTTGAGAATGAAACTGCTGATAAAAGGGCTGCCGTGTTTTTTCCGAGTATGCGCCCTCAATCCAACATGTATATTAAATTCAATAAACTGACTCCCGAAAATTTACATAGTGTCCAAAAGATATTTAATGATATCTCTCCTGAGATTGAGAAATATGTAATACCATATAAAGAGATGGTCTATCAATTGTCAGCAAATGTAAGAAGCACTGGAAAGGCAGTGATGATCGTGGGAATCACTATTTTCATAATTGCAATTCTTGGATTAATTGGTTATACAATCGATGAAGTGCAAATGAGATCGAAAGAAATTGCTATAAGAAAAGTAACAGGGACTTCTGACATCTCGATTCTTAAACTGTTCTTTATGGATATTCTAAAGGTATCTCTCCCAGCTTTATTAATAGGAGCTTTGTTCGCTTACATATCGGGTGACTATTGGTTGTCAAAATTCACATATCAAGTTAGTATGGGTCCATTGATTTTCCTTGGTTGCATAATTTTGATCCAGCTGGTAATTCTCTTCGTTGTAGCACTCAATAGCCTTGGGGTTGCAAGAAGTAATCCGGTTGACTATCTCCGTAATGAATAATGGTGAATTGTGTTATTTATAGAAACGACAGAAAGTTTCCTGTTAATTAGTAAACTTTCTGTCGTTTTTACATTTATCGCGTAACGGTATAAACGGTAAAACTAAGAAGAATTTGATGTAAATTTATTTGGTAGGGAAAAGAGATTTTATAGAGCCGATTGAAGAGAGTAGGGAAGAAGCCTCATACGGCATATAAACAGTTTTGTTGTCTTTACCGGAAGTCATCTCTTTAAGAGTTTCAATATATTTCATAGCAAGCATATATGTGGCAGGATCTGTTTTAGTGGCATCCACCGCTTTTGCAACCTTTAAAATAGCATCCGCCTCTGCCTGAGCATTAAGTATGATTGCCTGAGCTTCGCCTTCAGCTCTAAGTATTTCAGCTTGCTTTATAGCTTCGGCTGCATTTATTTTTGAAGCCTTTTCACCTTCAGAGCGTAGTATCAATGACTGTTTCTCACCCTCTGCATTAAGAATTTCTGCACGTCTGTTTCGTTCTGCTTGCATCTGTTTCTCCATAGCAACCCTTACACTCTCGGGAGGTGTGATATCCTGGAGTTCAACCCGGTTAACTTTTACTCCCCATTTATTGGAAGCTTCATCAAGTATTACCTGAAGCTTAGAGTTGATGGTATCACGTGAAGTCAGAGTTTCGTCAAGTTCAAGTTCTCCGATAACATTACGTAAAGAAGTCTGTGTAAGCTTCTCTATGGCATTGGGAAGATTATCAATTTCATAGACAGCCTTCTTAGGATCAACAATCTGAAAATATAACAGAGCATTGATTTCGGTGGTGACATTATCTCTTGTTATCACCTGTTGGGAAGGAAAATCATAAACCTGTTCGCGGAGATCAATTTTGTAGGTAGACTGCATTCTTGCCATTGGCCTTCCATTGATGGATCTTTCAACCGTCCGCTGGTAAATCATCTTCGGACGGTCGATGAACGGAATAATGAAATTAATTCCGGGAGGCAGTACGCTGTGAAAACGCCCGAGTCGCTCAACAACTCTTGTTTCGCTCTGAGGAACAACTTTTACACCGGCTGAAATAATCACAATTGCAAGAACAACTATTACTCCTGCAAGAATCCATGTAGTCATATAAATTATACTTTTATAGGTTCCACTTCAAGAATTATACTCTCGTAACCGGTTACAACCACTTCAGTGCCACGTTTAATGGTTTTCGGTTTTCCGGCTGCCCGAACTTGCCAGTTATCCCCGTCTATTCGAGCACGCCCAAGTCTTTCCGGCGTAACTTCTTCTGAGATCACAGCCTTACGTCCTAACAATGCATCCATTCCGGTGCGGTATTCTTTTCCTTTTTTATCCACAGATAGAATATGCCATTTTTGGAAAGCCGGAATCAAAACTGCATAAGCAATTATAGATCCTACGGCAGCAAGGATAATCTGCCATAAAATACTTATTCCGCATAATTCACCGATAATTGCAAGAATACATCCGACGGCAAGACACATTGCCCACATCATTTGTGTCAGGACCTCTGTAATGAGTAATACTCCAATAATTATGAGCCAAACTATCCAGATTTCCATGCTATTAGTTTTAATTATTATAGTGCAAAAATAACAAAATGAGTTTATATTTGCAATTATTGAGGAGGATGATATGACACAAGTATAAAAAAAGCCGTCTTTTTATGACGGCTTTAAAGATTAGAAAAATGTAAAGCGAGGAGTAAGTATCAATTATTTTCAGGACGAAGACTGCGCACAGTTGCACCGGCCTGCCACATTTCGCTTTCACGGAGAGCCTTAAGTTCAGCCTCGAGTCCTTCGCGATAACCCGGTTTGGAATTTGAGTCGATTGAATTTTGAGCTTCCTGACCGCAAGCAACACTTGCATATAATTTTTCAACTACCGGTTTGATGGCATCGTGGAAAGGACCCATCCAATCGAGTGCACCTCTCTGTGCGGTTGTAGAGCAGTTTGCATACATCCAGTCCATACCTTTTGCTGCGAAGAGGGGCATCAATGACTGAGTGAGCTCTTCTACAGTCTCGTTGAATGCTTCAGATGGAGTGTGACCGTTTTCGCGCAGAACTTCATACTGAGCAAGAAGAAGACCCTGAATAGCACCCATCAGTGAACCACGTTCACCTGTTAGGTCGCTGTAAGCCTCACGTTTGAAAGTGGTCTCGAATATATATCCTGAACCGATTCCGATAGCAAGTGCAAGCGAACGTTCAAGTGCTTTGCCGGTATAATCCTGCTCGATTGCATAGCTTTAATTCAAACCTCGTACTTCGAGAAACAT
>CAZXHO010000301.1:0-3317 GCA_964640365.1 uncultured Sangeribacter sp.
CATGCTCATTTTGACCATATTTATGGGTTGAATAAACTGTTTACTGTTGCTCCGGAGGTTAAGGTTTATACTAACAGCGCGGGTAAGGAGATGCTTTTGAACGCGAGGAAGAATCTTTCTTTTTATCATGAATCTCCCTTCGTGTTTGAGCATCCTGATCAGATTGTTGTGGTGGAAGATGGGGAGGAAGTTGAAATCGGGAATGGTTTATCGGCAAGAGCTGTCTTTACTCCGGGACATAATGCAAGTTGTATAACGTGGGTGGTTGGGGATTGCTTGTTTACAGGCGATGCTTATATTCCGGGAATAAAGACTGTTACTAATCTGCCGGGGAGTAACAAGCAACAAGCCGCCGAATCGCTTAAACTGATAGAGAAGCTATCAAAAGACAGAACTATTTATCCGGGTCATAAAGTCTGATTGCTACCACTTGCTTCATAACCGAATTCATTTAAACGCATAAATGTTTGCCGCTTAATTCTGAATTTTATATTCATTTAATTTTTATCAATTATATAATAGAATTATTCGGGAAATCTTTCTATCTTTGCAAGGTATATAAAATTTATACCTAAGTATAATCCTCATGGCAACTTTCCCATTTCCTCATATCTCTGAAAAAAAGAAATTTCAGTTTACCTTTTTAAATGAGGTGGCAGTGAAATTCATTTTTACTACCGGGGATAAGCCTGTATCTTATGACACTGCGAGAAGGTTCTTCAAAGAGTTATTTAATTTGGACTTTAAGGAGACACATTACGAAAGCATGTTGAATACGCGCTTAAAGGTGAGGAATGAGGGTATGGGTTTTATGTTTGAGTTCTCTAAAGACACAGTAAAAATCAGCATAGACCAAGATCATTACAGCACCTTCCAAACTTCGATGCTGTCCATTCTAAAAACATTTCTGAATTCCTATAAGCTGTTGTTTGACCGGTGTGAGAAACTTGAACTTAAATATGTGGATGTATGGCCTTTCGCCGATAATAGCCATGCGTCTGATGCTGATATCAAAGCTCTTGAAGATGCTGTGTTTTCTAATTCCCTCAGAGAAACGTCATCTGAAATGGATGATAATTTCCGGGGTTTTAAATGTGATAATGAGGAATTTTCAATTGTATTAAAGTATGGGTACTATCTCCCTAAGAATAAAAACTTGAATTCAGGGATGGCATTAGAGTCTCGATGTGAACTCCTACACGATGAAATTAAAATAGACCGAATTCTTGATGTTGTGCAAAAAATGAATAATCTTCTCTATGATTCATTTATTTGGGCTGTGACGCCTGCAATCATAGAGGCAATGACAGGGGAATTAAAGGAATAATACTTGTATAATATGGGCTATTCTTTTGTGCCAAATAATGTAATTAATACAGTAAAGCGAACAGCGAAAGTAACCATTGCAGGGATTGCAATAGCTATCGCTGCTATCGCTGCACCTATAGAGCCGGATTTATCAAAAGTTACTATATCTGATCCCCTTGAGAAAATCATTGCCAAATATGTGCCTACCTCTAAAACACCGTCTCTGCAGCTCACTGAGATGCACGCTTTGGGCATAAGGACAGGCAAGCTGGAAATCTCTATAGCCAAACATGGTAAACCTGAGATGGACGACAAGGCATTGGCTATGTGGAAGGATTTACTGCCAGACTCTGCTAAAATTCCTTTCGAAAATGTGTTTGCACAATATGATGCAGAGTCTGAATCTTTTTTCCTTGCCTTTGATTTCAAAAATGGTCATAATTTGGAAGCTACCACCTATGTTGATGAAGAGGATGAATATGTTTATTTTTCCGTAATTTCCGCTGGCAAGGTGTTTTTCCAGAATTCGTTGCCAAGAGATGTGTTCTTTAAACAAGCAAAATCAACCTGGCAACAATTCACTGAAAATGACGCTTGAATATCCGATTCGATTGATTCCACGGCAGAATTTCCGATCTGAGATGGATCGCTCACAATTGCAACAGATTAATCCATGGCTACAACGAAAATGTTTCTGTGCTGAATCCGAATGCTGCGTAGAGGGGGATAAGAATAGGGTAACAAGAAAAGCTTTTGGAGATTCGGGTCTCCATAAAATGTCGGTCAATATACTCGGTGGCTTGTTTGAAATTGGAGATGAAAAATGGCATCAGCTTGTCGGTGAGGAAGATAATTGGACAGAGGGTGAAGTGGATATGGAAAAATATGGGGATAAATATTGTCTTAAAGACATAACTACTTCCATCTATTTTAATTTTAATTCCGCTGACACTCTCGATTGGCAGTTCCCGAGAAGATTTAATGACAAAGATGAGTTTGATGCTTGCAAAGAAGCTATAATTTCGGGGATGAGTGAAGAACCGACTTTCTCCAAGAAGCAGGAGTTTACACTCAAAGGACATTCGGAATGTTACCATACCCCCAACTGTCTTAATTATTGGCATGTGGAGGTGAGAAGTATTATAGATTCTATGCCTCCTACAGAAATCGCTGATAATAAACAGAATTATAAAAAGAGGGCATTAAGAAATATGATAGAGGTGCTGAGAAAATTATGCACCCTTAATCCACCTAAAGCATATTGCTTGCTTCCTGAAACGCTTTACGTTTGTTCATGAGCAAGCGTCCAAAAATGAATGACGCTTACGTATATTCAGATGATTTTCTGCACCGTGCTCGGTCGCAGAATGAAATATAACTGCGAATTAATTTAACTGGCCTCCACGAGAGAGCCCAGCATGTGTAACAGCCGCCCCCTATCCTTAGGCTTTTCGGTCATATATCAGTATCTTATCGTTGTCGGCGGTTTGCCTTACCCATGGAAAAAGGGCGCTCTCGGTTACTAAATCCACTCCCCTCTGCAGGAGCCTTTCAAGATCAGAAACCATTGAGGCATATTTGAATAACCCGACGTTGTCGTCAAAGGTTACAATTATGTCATAGTCGCTGTCCTCACGCTGATCCCCCCTTGATCTTGAACCGAAGAGCCAAGCCTTTGACACCGGTTGCCCGGAGAAATAGACCCTGAGCTTGTTAATCAATGTTTCTTCCATAGACAATGTGTTTATGGTGCAAAGATAGGTAAAAATTACTCAAATTCTCTATAGGTAGGATAATAAAGATATTTTTCTTTAGTGAAAAGCTACACTGTAAGCTTATTACTTAAAATCTGAACTCTAAATTTCAACATATGCATGACAGAATATACCTGTGTCTTGCCCATATGAGCGGCAAGGAAATGGACTTTATAAAGGAGGCGTTTGACACCAACTGGGTAGTGCCCATGGGCCCGAACGTCAACGGGTTTGAGAAGGACCTCGAGGAGTTTG
>CAZXHO010000302.1:0-3312 GCA_964640365.1 uncultured Sangeribacter sp.
GTCCAAACTTCAGCATCTTCTCTGACAACCTTGTCGGTGCCTATGTATTTTTTTGCGTAATTGAAATATGGCCCAGCTTTACGAGTTTCCTTAACCGCCGTCACCTCAATATCAAGAGCAGTTATAGGAAGTGTATAAACGAGTCCATATTCATTGTGCTTCTCGGCAGTCAGTATCTTTGTCTGTTGAGCGGGAGCCACCAGAAATCCTGTTATTGCGATAAATGCCGTTAGAATGATCTTAAATTTCTTTTTCATAGTTCCCTATTTATTATAGACTGGATTGCCTTTCCTGTGTTTCTGGCTATATCTGTAGCCACCACACCATATTCACCTCTTTCTTTAACTGCCATATCACCGGCAAGACCATGGACGAATACACCCAAAGTAGCTGCCAGTTCCGGTCTGAATCCTTGAGCAAGGAAAGCCGCTATCACACCGGTCAGGACATCACCGGATCCGGCGGTAGCCATGCCGGGGTTACCGGTGGAATTGATAAATACCCTTCCCGTAGGACGAACCGTCATTGTGTAATGACCTTTGAGCACAATTATTATATTATAATATTTCGCCATGTCAATCGCCTTCTTGATCCTTGCCTCGGAGTTCTCATGCTCTCCAAACAGACGGTCAAATTCTCCGATATGAGGGGTAATGATAGTCTGTGCAGGAAGGAGGGTAAGCAATTGGGGACGAGTGGCTATACAGTTTAATGCATCAGCGTCCAGAATAAGAGGAAACTTACAATTCTTAATAAGATTCTCAAGGGCATCAATGGTTTTCTCATTAGTGCCGATGCCCGGGCCTACAGCGACGGCCTGATGGGTATGATGCAGGGTCATATCCGTAATGTAGTGTTCATTGCGGTCGGGTTCGAAGATAGCTTCTGGAACGGCAGTTTGCACAACGAGCATTCCATGACGGGCACTATGAACGGTGACCAATCCTCCACCGCTCCGTAGACATCCCTTTGCAGCCATCACGGCAGCTCCCATCATTCCGATGCTACCGGTAAACAACAATACGGAACCATAGTCACGTTTACCGGTGAATTTATTCCTCGGTTTTAGAAATGGTCGCACATTCTTGGTTTCAACAAGACGCCAGTCTGTGGGAAGTTCCTTCATCTTGGCCTCGTCAAGATCTATGTCAAGAAGCTTCCAGTCACCTAAAACATCGGCGTTCTCTCCAAAAAAGAAACAAAGTCTTGGTGTCTGGAAAGTAAGAGTAAGGTCTGCGTGGATCATCCCTTTGTTGTTGACGCCCGCATTCCATTCACCAAACATACCGGAGGGTAAATCTATCGAGATGACATAAGCCTTTGAATCATTGATAAATCCTGCCAATGCCAAGAAGCCTCCTTGAAGCGGCTGGCTCAAACCGGATCCAAACAAACCGTCAACAACAACATCATTTTCACTAAGGTAAGGGGGCTGAAAATTCTTTTTCACCTCAGTGAAATCTATGCCGTCCATTGTTATAAGTTTCTTTCGCTCCTCATCACAGTCGTGGCTGAGTTTGCCCACTACATTGAAAAGGAAGACTTCAACTTTTTTATAACCTTGTTCAAAAAGAATTCTGGCAACTGCAAGGGCATCGCCGCCATTGTTACCGGGGCCTGCTACCACCACAATACGCTGGGTGGGAAGAAAACGTGATATAATTTCACATGCCACGGCATTGGCAGCACGTTCCATCAGTTGAAGTGAATCTATATTCTGTGCCTGGCATGTGGCACTGTCTATTTCATGTATCGCTTGAGATTCGAATATTTTCATATCAGGTGTATTGAGAGAGACGTTCGACGATTCCTATAAACTGCAAATTTAACTCTATCAAATGAAATTTGCAAATCAAAAAATCGGAAAAACCTTAAAAATAAATTACCCCCAATCCCTCTTGAAGGATAAGGATAGATGGTGTAATATTTGGTTGGTATGTGAGTAGAATCACTTTTTTTATCTAACTTTGCCACATGATTATTAATTATCAATAAAAACACCAGCTATAAGATGAAAATATTAGTGACCGGAACAGCAGGTTTCATAGGGGCAGCCGTCTCAAAACGACTTCTTCTTGAAGGACACTCTATAGTTGGTGCAGACAATATCAATAGCTATTACTCTCCTGAATTGAAGATTGCTCGTCTGGGAGAACTCGGCATTGACGCTTCAGAAATACTTTGGAATTCTTACACTCAGAGCTCTTTGTTTGATCGATTCAAATTCATAAGAATCAATCTTGAGGAAGCGGAACAGGTAGAAAATATGTTTGCCGATGAAAAATTTGATATTGTAATTCACCTTGCAGCACGTCCCGGGGTGAGGGACTCGGCAACCAATCCGAGACAATTTATAACCGACAACATCAACGTTTTTCTTAATATTCTTGAAGGTTGTAGGATTAATCATGTAAAACATCTTGTATTTGCTTCCTCTTCAAGTGTATACGGTCTTAACAGCAATGTGCCCTTTTCTGAGAATGACGGCATTGCACATCCCGTAAGCATGTATGCAGCCACAAAAAAGAGCAATGAACTCATGGCTCATGTGTATTCCCACCTCCACGGGCTACCGGTTACAGGTCTCCGGTTCTTCTCGGTTTATGGTCCTTGGGGACGCCCTGACATGTCTCCCTATCTCTTTATAGATTCCATACTTCACGATCGACCCATTAAGGTTTATAACCACGGAGACATGTTGCGCGATTTTACATATATTGATGACATAGTGGAAAGCGTCTCGAGGATCTCAATGATCATACCCGAACCCGATAAAGACTGGACCACGACTAATCCAAAGCCCGATTCTTCAGAAGCGCCCTATCGAATTTACAATGTAGGGAGTCAAAATCCTATCAGTCTTATAGATTATATTTCATGCATTGAACGTATCACGGGGAAAACCGCAGAGAAAATACTTTTGCCTATGCATCCCGGGGATGTATACAAAACTCACGCTGATTCTTCAGCTCTATTCAAAAGAACCGGCTTTGTGCCTTCCACACCTCTCGAACAAGGTATAAAACAAACCGTAGAATGGTTTAAATCGTATTACGATGCCTGAAAAAGATTTATATTCCCGGAGATGGCATCAATACAATAAACAACCATTATTCATAGAAAATAATATTTTACATAAAAACCTATGAATAATTGAAAAATTTCCATAATAATTTCTCTATTCATTTTGCAGGAAGAAGCTTTTTTTGTATTTTTGCATCAAATTGTGCATAGCACACAAAAGTTTAGACATTTATCATGGTAGATTACAAGAAACTTGGCCTTGTCAACACAAAAGAGATGTTTGCCAAG
>CAZXHO010000303.1:0-3303 GCA_964640365.1 uncultured Sangeribacter sp.
AAGTCTTGTCAAAGATATGCTGTCTATAAAAACCGGCAACGTATTATTTTCCTTTAGACGCATGGTCCCGTAGATTCTTCTAACCTCCTTGGCTGTGTCAGTCTGACAAATAAGTTCTATATTATTTTTAATTGTGAAAACTTGACTTGAAGCTTCTGAAGAACCATCTGTATATTCTACCCCCAGTACACCGGTCATTTGAACAGGAACGGGCAGATGCATTCGCCATTGCAATCTGTCTCCCCTATTCAATTCGGGTTCAGAGACCGATAAAACCAATGCATCAGTGATGCCGAGATCAGAAATAACACTATTCTTTCCATGTGTCCAGAGCATATCACCTTCAAGCACAACCGGAACGTTTCCTGACATCTTTTCAAGTTTATTTCTTCTTGAAATAAGCTCCTTATCCACTTTGGCATATAACTCGGAATAATCGTCAAGATTTCTTCCATACCAACTCAGAGTAGTATCAAGCTGTTCTTGAGTGACTCCATGGGATGCAAGAACAGATCTGCCAAGTTCAAGCCTGTCTTTAGAATCAGAGCCACGATTTTCAGAGAGATTCATATAGGCTTCTGCAAGTTGCATATCAGCCATAATTTTCACGAGCTTCTTCTCGCCGATAATCTCTTTAGGCCGTGTGCTACAAGCAGCAAAAAAGATAATCGGCAATATAACCAATAATGACTGATAAAACAAACTTCTATGTCTATACAACCCTGCCATCATTTTTCTTTCGAGTTCTTCTTGGAATTCATTTTTTCACCAATTAAAGAAAAGGCTTTAGAAGCATCTGTAGAATAGAAAAAGATAAGCAATCCTACACCTATACATATGGATGCATCGGCAATATTAAAAATATATTGGAAAAACTCATAGTACTCTCCACCTACTCCAGGGACCCAATCAGGCCAATAAAAAGAAAATAATGGGAAATACAACATGTCTACAACCCTACCTTCAAACCATCCGGCATATCCTCCCCCTTCGGGAAAAGCTACTGCCAATTCGGGAGGCATGGGATTATTGAAAATCTTCCCATAAAACACACAATCAAATATGTTACCGGCCGCTCCGGCGATAATTAATGCGACTGCCACAAAAAAACCGGTGCGGAGATTAGTTGCATCCTTTATTTTTGAAACAAACCAGATAAACAGAGCTACAGCTGCAATTCTTCCGAGCGTGAGAACAATTTTATTCCAGAGCTCGAGACCAAAAGCCATACCATTGTTTTCAATAAATTTCAGATGCCACCAACTTGTCAAAGGAAGATCCTCTCCCAAATAGAAAGAAGTCTTCACCCAAATCTTCATAATCTGATCGGCAAGGACAACTGCAATACTGATTGCCACTACCAACCAAATACGGCGGGCGGCGACATCCCTATCGGAGGTCGCCGTCACATTTATATTACTTTTAGTTGCCAATGTATCAATTCTTTGTTACTCGGGCTTTCGCTTTCAGACCATCTATATCAAGTTCAACGGTATCTTCACCTTCCAAGTTATCATTCAGTATTAACTCGTCGGCAAGAACCTGAGCTGCTATATAATCCCCATAAGCTTGAAGAGCTTCCTTGAATTCGGGAAGTGATGAGAGCTCAACCTTTACTTTATCAGTAATTTCAAAATCATTCCCTTTACGAATATTTTGAATACGGTTTATCAGTTCTCTCGCCATTCCCTCATTTTTAAGTTCAGGGGTCACTGTTACATCAAGTGCCACGGTGATATTTCCGTCATTAGCCACCAACCATCCGGGTACATCTTCAGGTATAATCTCAACGTCTTCCAATGTAACTATTGGTTCACCCGGCAGTGAAGCAAACTTGAATTCTCCGTTCTTTTCCAATTCGGCGATCTCTTTTTGGCTCATTTCTGTGATTGCTTTGCCAAGTTGTTTCATGATCTTACCGTAACGGGGACCAAGTTTTTTGAAGTCGGCCTTAACCCTCTTTACAAGACCACTCTCTTCATTGTCAACAATTTTCAGATCCTTTATATTAACCTCTGATTTGATCAAATCTTCAAGAGCTTCAACGGCCTTACGCTGTTTTGAATCTACAACAGGAATAAGGAGGGTCTGAAGGGGCTGCCTAACCTTTATATTAACCTTTCTACGCAATGCCAATACATTCGAAGTTATTTCCTGAGCCAGTCGCATCCGCTCTTCAAGATCTTTATCTATCAGTGCCGGATCACTCTCAGGGAACAAAGCCGTATGAACTGAGGCATAGCCCTCACCTTTAAGAGAAGGTTCCACAAGATCAGAATACAGACGGTCTGAATAGAATGGCGCGAAAGGAGCCATTAACAAGGCAACTGTTTTAAGAGATGTATAAAGCGTCTGATATGCGGAAAGCTTGTCATCATCCATCTCTCCTGCCCAGAAACGCTTCCTATTCAAACGAACGTACCAGTTACTGAGATTATCGTTTACAAATTCATCAATTGCTCTTGCAGCCTTTGTAGGTTCATAGTCATCAAGAGCTTCTGTAACATCGGCTACAAGAGTGTTAAGAAGAGAAAGAACCCAACGGTCAATCTCAGGTCGTTTGGATGAAGGCACAGGGGGTTCCGCTCCTGTAAATCCGTCGACATTGGCATACAATGCAAAGAATTTGTATGTGTTATACAAAGTAGCAAACAGTTTGCGGCTAACTTCCGCTACACCAAGTTCATCATACTTCAGGTTATCCCAAGGAGATGAATTAGAGATCATATACCATCTGACCGGATCACTTCCAAAACGTTCAATATTATTGAATGGATCTATGGCATTTCCAAGACGCTTAGACATCTTGTTACCATTCTTATCCAGTACAAGTCCGTTGGAAATAACTGCCTTGAATGAGATTGTATCAAATATCATTCCTGCAATTGCATGGAGAGTAAAGAACCAACCGCGTGTCTGATCCACTCCCTCAGCTATAAAATCTGCCGGATAGACTTCATTATTATCAAGAATTTCCTTATTCTCGAAGGGATAATGTATCTGAGCATATGGCATGGAGCCAGAATCGAACCAAACGTCGATAAGGTCCAGCTCACGTTTCATTGGTTTCCCGGAAGGAGAGACAAGTGTGATTTCATCCACATAAGGACGGTGGAGATCTATCTTATCATAATTCTCCTTGGAATAATCACCGGGTATAAATCCTTTCTCTTTGAGAGGATTATTTGGCATTACACCAGCAGCTACCGCTTTCTCGATCTCATTATATAGATCTTCATAGCTACCGATGCAAATCTCCTCCTTACCGTCTTCGCTACGCCAGATCGGCAACGGAGTGCCCCA
>CAZXHO010000304.1:0-3291 GCA_964640365.1 uncultured Sangeribacter sp.
ACCACCAAAAGGATCGTGTTTCACGAAATCACCAAGCCGGCAATACTGGAAGCCATCAAAAATCCACGCACCATTGATATTGACAGGGTAAACGCCCAACAGGCACGCCGTGTGCTCGACCGTATTGTCGGATTTGAACTTAGTCCGGTCTTATGGCGTAAAATCAAGCCTGCGCTCTCCGCAGGGCGCGTACAGAGCGTTGCAGTAAGGCTTATTTGCGAAAGGGAGAATGAAATCAACGCTTTCGCTCCCGAAGCCTTCTACCGGGTTACTGCCCTCTTCAACCTTAAGGATGATTCCAACCATATCAAGGCTGAACTGTCGAGAAGACTCGAGGATTCCAAGGAGGCTAGACACCTTTTGGAAATATGCCGTAATGCTGTTTTCACAGTGGCGGATGTCGCCGTCAAACCTACCAAAAGGTCGCCGTTCCCTCCTTACACCACATCTACTCTTCAGCAGGATGCATCGCGTAAGTTAGGCTTCTCTGTAAACCAGACCATGATGCTTGCCCAGAAGCTTTATGAAGACGGTAAGATCACATACATGCGTACCGACTCTACAAACCTGTCGGACATGGCTGTGCGAGACATATCTAATGAAATTAAGTCTACCCTCGGAGAGAAATTCCTGAAAGTGCGTCATTAT
This sequence comes from uncultured Sangeribacter sp., assembly GCA_964640365.1. Taxonomy (GTDB): domain Bacteria; phylum Bacteroidota; class Bacteroidia; order Bacteroidales; family Muribaculaceae; genus Lepagella. Next base: position 649 of record CAZXHO010000304.1, read on the forward strand.
CACACTCATTCCAAAGGAGCTCAGGAAGCTCATGAAGCAATTCGTCCCACCTATATCTCCAATCACACGATAGAAGGAACTCCACAGGAACAAAGGCTTTATGAATTGATATGGAAACGTGCCGTATCTTCACAGATGGCTGATGCCGAAATCGAAAAAACCAATGTGGAGATTTCTATTTCTGGATGCGATGACACTTTCAAGGCTGAAGGTGAAGTGATCACCTTCGAGGGATTCCTGAAAATATGGAAAACTGAAAATGCACGCGACAGAGAGTTTGTAGAGCTTCCCGCAATGACAGCAGGTGATAACCTAACTGTAGATGAAATAACGGCTGTAGAGCGCTTCTCTCAGGCTCCTGCGCGCTATTCGGAGGCTTCCTTGGTGAAGAAAATGGAAGAACTTGGTATCGGACGCCCTTCTACCTATGCTCCTACAATCTCTACCATACAGGCCCGCGACTATGTGCGCCGTGGAGAGAAAGAAGGTGTGAAACGCAATTATGAAGTAATACGTCTAAAAGACGGTAAGATTTCGGATGATATTCTCACTGAAACCACCGGTAGCGAAAAAGGAAAACTCGTGCCCACCGATGTCGGTATGGTAGTCAACCAGTTCCTCACCGAATATTTCCCTGATATTCTTGATTATAACTTCACTGCAAAAGTTGAGGAGAAATTCGACGATATCGCAGAGGGAAAATTGGGATGGCAGAATGAAATATCCGATTTCTACGGTTCATTCCATCCCAACATTGAAGAGATTAGTTCTCTCAGGATGGAGCGTAAGGTAGGCGAACGCATGCTGGGCACAGACCCTGCAAGCGGACGTCCCGTGTCTGTAAAGATTGGCAGGTTCGGTCCGGTGGTACAGATTGGCAATGCCTCCGATGAAGAGAAACCTCTTTTTGCAAGCCTGCAAGGGGATCAGAGTGTTGCCTCAATTACTCTTGAGGAGGCGCTAAAGCTGTTTGAACTGCCCCGCACGGTTGGTGAAATAGATGGAAAACCGGTAACGGCTGCCATCGGTAAGTTCGGGCCTTACATCAAATATGAAAATATGTTTGTTTCGATTCCAAAGGATCTTACTCCACAAGGAATTTCCCTTGAAGAAGCCGAGGAACTAATCAGAAACAAAAAGGAGGCTGAGGCAAACCGACTGATCAAGGAATTCCCGGAAATGCCGGGCCTCGAGGTGCTTAACGGTCGTTACGGTCCCTATCTTGCCTATAAACCTGAAGGAGCACGCAAAGCTGTTAATTATCGACTTCCGAAGACTGTCAATGCCGCTGAGCTGAGTCTCGAAGAAGCAAAAAAAATAATGGATAGCCAATCCACCTCCTCTTCCAAGTCCACGAGTCGCACAGCGACCGGTTCCACAACCCGTTCGGCTAACCGCTCTTCAACTCGGAAGTCATCCGCTTCCACAAGCCAAAAAGCCTCATCTTCAACCAAAGGCAAGAAATCCACAGGCAAATCCTCAAAATAATAGCCGCATATTCTTAAGGAGGAATTTGGGGATCGTGGTTTATAATTTTGCAATGTATCGTTATATTTATTATTTTTGCTTATTAATCTAAAAAAGCAAAATTATGAATACTGAATCTCGACCTCTTATAAGATTTGACTGGGCTATGAAAAGGCTCCTGCGTGACAAGGCTAATTTTGGAGTCCTTGAAGGTTTCTTGACTACCCTCCTTGGCAAAACCGTTAAAATAAACCGGATTCTTGAAAGTGAGAGTAATCAGGATTATGAAGACAGCAAATACAACCGGGTAGACGTCCTTGCCGAATCTACGGATGGTGAGAAGATGCTTATTGAAGTGCAGAATCAAAGTGAAGTAGCCTATTTCCATAGAATGCTATTCGGCACCTCACGCCTGATCAGTGAATATGCAAAATTGGGTGATGATTACGGTAAGATTTCTAAAATATACAGTATTAATATCGTTTATTTCAATCTTGGAGAAGGTAATGATTCTGTCTATGTAGGAGAAACTAAATTTTTCGGTTTACATGATGGTGAAGAATTGCATTTGCCCTCAGGCTGGAAGAAAAGGCTCCACGTCGACTCCATCACAGACATTTTTCCGATTTATTACATTCTTAGGGTTGATGAATTCGACAAATGGTCGCGCACTCCTCTCGATCAGTGGCTTTACTTCTTAAGCCATGGCAGATTGGGGGAAAATGCCGATGCACCCGGCATGGAGGAACTTCAGGAAAAATTGCGCATTGATAATTTATCACGAGAAGAGAGACTTTCATATTTCAAAAAACTTGATGACCAATTGAGCATTCGTAACGGATATCGGGATGCCCGAGAAGAAGGTCGTGAGGAAGGTATAAAATCTGAAAAATTTCAGACAGTGATACGCATGATTGATTTAGGAGTTGATATTAAAATTATCATGCAAGTTACAGGATTAACTGAAGATGAGATTAAAGCCATTCTTTAGTTTGTAATCAGGTTTTCTTCGAACTTGTTATCACATTATCTTCTTGTTCTTCTCCTCTTTCTCTTGCTCTTTCTTTTTCTTTAAATAATACTACTGCTGTATATTCTTCTGGCGAATGTACAGTTCTATATTCGTCCTTCTTCAGCTTTCCAGTTTTTTCATCTGTTGGATGTCCTAAGGTTCCT
>CAZXHO010000305.1:0-3287 GCA_964640365.1 uncultured Sangeribacter sp.
AATGTGCCGGAACAACTCTGTCATCATGATCCGCTGTGGTCACAAGAATAGCAGGGTAGGGAGTGCCGTCATTTTTAATTGTGTGGATAGGAGAGTAGGAGAGAAGATAATCAGCCATCTCTTTTGAATCTGCGCTTGTGCCATAATCTGATGCCCAGTTCCATCCGATAGTGAAGAGATGATAACGCATCATATCCATAACGCCTACCTGTGGTATTGCAACCTTGAAGAGATCAGGACGTAAATTTACAGTGGCCCCTACAAGAAGACCGCCGTTGCTGCCGCCTACAATAGTAAGTTTTTCAGGAGAAGTCCATCCTTCATCAATAAGGTATTCTGCAGCACCGATGAAATCATTGAATACATTCATCTTATTCATCTTTGTACCTGCAAGGTGCCAATCCTCACCATATTCAGAACCGCCGCGCAGATTTGCCTGTGCGTAGATTCCGCCATTCTCGAGCCATAACATTCTGTTGGCAGAAAATCCGGGAGTGAGTGAAACATTGAAACCGCCATATCCGTAGAGATAAACCGGATTATTACCATTTTTCTCCAGACCCTTCTTATAGGTGATGAACATAGGAATCTTTGTTCCGTCTGCTGAGGTGTAGAAAACTTGTTCGGTCACGTAGTCTTCCATATTGATTCCGGCAATTTCCGGAGTTCCTATGAGAGTGCTTTCCCCGGATTCAAGATCATAAGAATAGCGAGCTGAGGGATATGCAAATGATGTAAGTGCATAGAACACTTCGTTGTGATCTTTGTCAGAAGATATACCGATTGTTCCCAATGTGGGCATTTCAAGTTCGCGAATCAGTTGGCCTGAAGGTTCGTAAATATAGGCATGTTCTGCTGCATCTTCTTCGAATGTAACGATAAGTTTATCACCGGCAAATTGTGCGCCTGCCATTACTCCCTTACCTTCCGGAACGATCTCTGTCCAATTTTCTTTCTGAGGTTTGGAAAGATCAGCTACCATAAGTCTGTTTTTGGGAGCATTCCAATTGGTAAGTATATATGCTTTGTTGCCGATAACATCCACGACGTTCATGTCATAGTTTTGTGTAGGTTCCATGACAACCCAGTCTCCACCTTTCTTAAGGTTTTTGACTTTTAAAGAGTTTCCCAGCCCCTGACCCGCACCAGTGAGGAACATCCACTCCTCCTCTTCAGGCACATAAACCGAGTGGAAATATAATGGATTATTTTTATCTTCATACACAAGGCGGTCTTCACTTTGTGGAGTGCCGATTTTGTGATAATAGATCTGATGATTTTCGTTTGCGTTAGAGAATTCTTTTCCCTTTTCAGGGCGCGGATAGGCACTGTAGTAGAACCCGTCGCCATCCCATGCTGCACCTGTAAATTTTGCCCATTCAATATGATCTTCAAGCGGCTGACGAGTTTTAGCATCAATTACGTAAATCTCATTCCAGTCAGATCCGCTGCGAGATATTATGTAAGCAGCATATTTACCATTGTTTGAGAAACTCAAACCTTGCAGAGCAACAGTGCCGTCATCTGACAATGTGTTAGGATCGAGGAAAACTTCAGGAGTACCATTGAGTGAGTCCGTACGGTATAGTACGCTCTGGTTCTGAAGGCCATCGTTTTCATAATAATAGTATTTTCCGTCTTTGTGTTTTGAAGGAAGTCCGGTCTTCTTATAATTATTTAGTTCGGTCAGACGGTTTCTTATCTTATCACGGAAAGGAATTTTGGAAAGATAAGCTTCTGTAACAGCATTTTCCGCTTTCACCCATTCAAGAGTAGCCGGTGCAGTATCGTTTTCGAGTGGACGGTATGGATCAGCTACAACAGTGCCGAAGTAATCATCGGTAACTGTCTCATCCATTGGGGCTGCCGGATATTCTATCTTTGATGAGGAACATGCCGCCACAATCATTCCGGTAGTTGCAGACATAAGAACTGTTTTAAAAAATCGGTTCATAGTATTGTTTTTTTAGTTTTCTCCGGGGGAAATCCTTGAAATCGTCCAAATATAAGTATTCTATTTCCGGACATTCGTAGTGCAAAAGTAATGAAAATTTGTGATTTATAAGTATTCAATCAATAAAAAATTAAATTCTATTAATTTAAAATTATTTAAAATTTAGTATCCTGTGCACCTATAACTTGATAATTAAGATTACTTTGAGTAATTTTGAATTATCATGAAGCAATACAATAAAAGGTTACATTCTATCGACATAGTAAGGGGACTAACAGTATCGGGAATGATACTTGTCAACAACGGTTATGGTGAGTCTTTTGAGATGTTGAAACATGCAAAGTGGAATGGATTGTCGGTTAGCGATTTTGTTTTTCCCTTCTTCCTTTTCATAATGGGAGTATCTTTATTTCTTTCTCTTACCAAATCGGGTTTTAAATTCAGCGGGAAAGCTTTTGGAAAGATATTTAAACGGTCGCTTGTACTCTTCTTGTTAGGTCTTATTATTAATTATGTAGCTCTCATAGTTTGGGACAATACGGTCTCCCTGTCTGAATTAAGATTCTGGGCTGTTTTGCAGAGGATAGCGTTATGTTACTTTCTTGCGGGAGTCTTTGCTTTGTGCGGTCGCCCTAAATATGCTCTTTCTCTTGTAGTATTTTTATTGGTTATATATTCTGCTATATTGGTGTTTGGACATGGTTATAGCCAAGAAAAAGAGATGAATATTCTTTATAATGTGGATGAATGGATGGTGGGTGCCAAACATCTGTATCATAAATCTGCAGTTGACCCCGAAGGGCTGCTCGGAACAATTTGTGCCTTGGTCAATGTTCTCCTTGGCTTTTATTGTGGGGGGATTATATACAATACTAAGGGGATTTCTGAGAAGACTGTAAAAGTATTAACATTCGGAACTCTTCTTGTAATAACAGGATTTTGTATAAGTTTCTTTCTGCCATTTAATAAAAGAATCTGGAGCCCGAGTTTTGCTCTTGTCACTTCGGGTGCCTGTGCATTAATAACCGGCGTGGTAATGAAATGGGTGGACATGGATAAATGCAAAGGAAAGTTGACGGATTTTTTCACCGTATTCGGCAGCAACGCACTTTTACTCTATATTTCAAGTGAATGCATGGCAATATTCTTTTGGAAAATTGGTATCAATGATTGGTTATACAATTGTCTTTACACAATAATACCCATAGCAAAGATAGCTTCTCTCCTTTATGCACTATATTATGTGTTTTTAAATTTCCTATTTGGATATCCTTTATGGAAAAATAAGATATATATTAAACTATACCTATTATTACCACTTTTACTAAATTAA
>CAZXHO010000306.1:0-3281 GCA_964640365.1 uncultured Sangeribacter sp.
ATACCACTGTGTAGGATAAAGTTTTACAACACGCTCCAGTTCTTTGACATACGCCTGGCTAAGTTGCTGAATCTGTTCCTTTCTTGGAGCTTGGCCATCGTAACATAGAGGTGTAACTATGATTTTATACTTCTTTGCTCCAATCTTGAGAACATTCACAGCAATCACATCCAAGTCTCTCATGGTGGCGATGCTGAAAGGACCATAAGGGAATTTGGCTTGACTACCAAGAAAGTCAATCGAAAGATGCTTCTCAGAACCGAAAACACGGTCTGATGGCATACTGACAATTTCACCGTTTGCCAATGCCGCATTTATTTCAAAGAGGTGACCCATATCTGGTCGAATGGCAATCATATTGATATTTGTAATCGAGAATAACTTTTGACGATTAAGCATAACAGATTCTTTTTCTCCGAAGAACACCAATGCATTAAATTTCTTCTTTTCTGCTTTAAGTGTATAACCAGCGATCTCATAATTGCCAATGTGGGCACTCAATTGGATGAATCCTTTCGTCTTATCGGTTAAACGAAGGTAATTATCATACCCATCTATCTCTACTTCAAACTTTTTCCCAGCGTACATTGCAAAACGGTCAACTACTACTTGACCGAAAAGGCAATGATTAACATACGTAAGCCATGCTGACTTGAAAATACCAGCTTGGTGTCTCTTACGAAAGTACCTATATGTTAATCCGCAACTGGGATTGATTGCCAAGCAGACAGGAATAATAAAGATAGATACGAACCCATAAAGGATTCGTACATCTATGAAACGGAGCATTTTCACAAGCCATTTGTGCATCCATCCGTTACCATATGTAGTTCCTGCCCACTCTTTCTTCATTAGCCAACTTTAGATTCAATATAATCACAGAACTGCCCCAGGGTCTTGACTTCAGTCATTTCTTCTGGCTTGATTTTGAAGCCAAAGATTTTGTCAACAATGACAACAATGTCTACATAATCAAGGCTGTCTATACCAAGATCATCTTTAAGGAGGGCATCAGCCACAAGTTCGTTCTCTTCAAGTTCCAGTTCTTCAATCATGAAGCCCTTTACTTTTTCTTCGATTTCTTCTCTTGTCATTATTATTGTTATTGGTCTTTTAATTTAACTTTTATGATACTATGTCCTTGACCCAAACCGTCATAGATTTCTTCGATCTCAAGTCCTGCCGTCTTGATACAGTCTGAAAGATCCTCAGTATTATACATTTTACTGTTACCGTTTGCAATCGCAGTAAAATATAAACTTGTCATAGTAAGACAGAAGGCCGCTGGTTCAAATCGTTGCCTGTCCCATAATGTCTCCATTATGTAGATTCTGCTATTTGGTTTCATCGCCTCTTTGGCTCGTGAAAGAATACTTACGATTTCTTTCATCGAAAAGCAGTCAAGGAACTGACTCATCCAAATCGCATCTGGACCTGAGTCTTTTTTGGGGAACTTGGCAGATCCGTCAAGAAGATTAATTCCGAGACCTTTGATCCGGTCTGCTCCATCTTTTCCGTAGATGTTTGCCTCCATCAACTTAATTTGTTGAGGAAGATCTAAGATTGTTACCTCAACATCCTTATCGAATGAAACGCATTGGAGAGCCCACTTGCCTGTGTTGCCACCGACATCATAGAGCGACCTCGTGTTATTTTTTTTAAATACGATTTCAAGAGCCTCTGGGAATGACGAGTCACTATAAAAATGATCAAATCCAAACCATGACTTCCTAACATGTTCCGGTAGACTTGACAAGCCTTCATAAACAGTAGGCCAGTCTCCAAAATGTTTTAATCCGGAAGGCTTTCCCTCTTTCAAGGAATCTTCAAGATGAAACCATCCTTCGTAGTTAACATCATGATTAAAATCAATATTAACACGAACTGCGGGGTCATTAATAAGGAACCATCCAGTCTTCGATATTGTGAATCGATCTGTTTCCGGATCTACAATAAGTATACCTATACAAAGAGCTGCTTCCATCAGACATTTTGCAGCGTATATGGAGATATTGGTCTGTTGTGCCACCTCTTTAATGGTCAGGCCATTATCTGAATCCCGAATTATATCCAGGATTTCCCATTTTAAAATAATACGCGCTGTCTGGAATACCACAGGACCAAATGCAATAAACTCCGCAAGGCGTTGGGCTTCTCTTGCATTCAGGTGATCCTGCGAATACCTCTTTTTTAGTTCTGGAAATAGATTCATTCAATTTTGTGATTAAAAGTCATAAGACCACTTAGCCTCATAACTTTTGGATTTAGGTCTATTTTATTTGTTTCAATATTAGTTTTCCAAGGCTTTCCCCTATGGACTTAAACTGGTCACGAAATGCAATCTTATCATCATCGTCAGCATCATCAGACGTAAATGTCATGACTGCAACAGGTTCATCCTGACCTTTTTTCTTCAGCTGAATCTCTCCTTTTATATCTCCGCCTTTTGAAATGTTCTCAACTACCATCTCAAAGTAGTATTCAGAGTCATTCTTAGTGTCATTGTCCACAAGCCGAATGCCATATTTTCCAGTACGCGAATTGACCTTTTGGAAGAGATAGCTGAGAGAGCCTTCCTCCCAATCATTGTTCCTGACGGCCTTATCAAGAAAATCAACGAGAGTGCCAGCTTTACCATATACAGCACCATCCCAATTCACTATGAATGGAACGCTTTTTTGTCCTTTCAGGTCTGCGAGGGAACCTGTAACAAGTTTGGTTCCTGCAAAAGCAGGGATTGCCAAAATGACGATTAGAATTGAAAAGAGTAACTTCTTCATTTGATTATTATGTTAGTTTAATTTTTTTATCACTAGAGCACTGTTAGTTCCTCCAAACCCGAATGAATTGGAAAGTGCAATCTCTATTGGCATATTTACAGTTGTTTTAGCCAAATTCAGATTTGCTGCATGTTCGCTTGGTTCAACCAGGTTTATGTTCGGAGCGACAAAGTCATTTAGCATCATTAAAATACAGTAAACAGCTTCGCTTGCTCCTGCCATCCAACACTCATGTCCTGTCATAGACTTTGTTGAACTTATTAATGCTTTCTTACCCGAAAAGAGTCGATCTAAAGCGATTGCTTCATAATCATCTCCCTGAGGGGTAGAAGTAGCATGAGCATTAACATAATCGACTTCATCAACCGATACTCCTGCATCGTTGAGAGCTCGTTTTATTGCTCTTTCAGATCCCTCATCGCTTGGCTGAGAGATGCCCCCTCTATTTGATTAAAAACCATATCCTATATTTTCTGCATATATTTTTGCTCCTCTTGCTAT
>CAZXHO010000307.1:0-3265 GCA_964640365.1 uncultured Sangeribacter sp.
TATCAGGACGTCATATCGGTCTGCAACTTCATCCACCACATCTTCCCAACTCCTCACCAAAGTGTTACGGGCATTCAGTGAGACTTCCCGAATTAAATCGGGGTCTTTTGCCAAATGATCTATAACTCCTGCAAATGAAGTGACTCCGGGATCAGAAAGGAATCCGTTATATCCATTTTTAATCACTTCTGAAGCTGTCGAACCCTCAACCAACACTGAAGGAGTTCCCATAGCGGCTGCTTCCCTTACCACAAGCGGTGCATTATCATATAGCGATGGAAAAAGGAACAAATCACTTGCAGCGTAAAAGTCACTCAGTTTTTCTCTATCCCTTACCACTCCATAGAGCGTTACATGTTCTTTCAATCCTAAGCGCTCTATCATTTCCGTCATTTCAGATGCAGCATAACCGGTGCCGATGAAATTGAGGTGAAAATTAACCTTGTCTTTCAATTCCGCAACCGACTCTATGATAGTACGTATTCCTTTCTCCCAAATATGCTGTCCCACAAACAGAAGTCCCAAGGTGCCGTCTTCCAAACCTATTCTTCTCTTTGCCTCCTTCTTATATTCAAATAGGGGTCCCTTGACAATAGAAGCAAAGTCGTTTCCATTTTCAACTACCGTTAATTTACCCTTATAGCCATATTCCCTGACCGTTTCTTCTACCTGAGCCTGTGGAATCCATACTTCATCACATGCATTGAAAAAATTAAGGATTCTTTTCATAATTATCGGCACACACCATGGCATTAGTTTAAAGGAATGTTCAAGGTCTGCTCGATATTTGGAATGGAATGTGCCGACAAGAGGTACATGCTGATGCTTCTTAACATAAACAGCCAATCTTCCTGAAGAAAAAGGACAATGGGAATGCAATATGCGAAAATCCGTAGATCTCAATCTTTTCCAGATAAATGGATCAAGCTTGGGATAACCATATCTATAAGGACGTCGTGACCTGATGGGAAGTGAAAAGAAACGCATCACAGAATAAGGGAATTCATCTTTTTCAGGATTCCACGGCGTTACAACACAAGGCGTACGCCCCATGTGATTTAGCCATCTGACATAATTTTCCACAGCAAGAGTCACCCCGTCCATAATGGGCGGGAAACTATCGTTGAAAATGCCGTATAGCCCTTTTTCGGTCGGATGTGAATAGAACTTAAACATTATATCAGATGCAAAATTAAGCGTTTCTTAACTCTTAACAAAATAAATAACGTTTGGAACCCCTAAATAAGTTAAATAATTTCCATATATATTAACATTTGTTCATTTGCACATGAAATGCATGGGAATTACAATAAAATTCTATAATTTTGTAGATTCATAATCTCCTTGTATTTTTTGAAAACGATTAATAATTCCATATAGAATGACTGCATTACGACTGTTCATTACTCTGATTTTTGTTTCTTCCCTGCAATTATGCATAACTGCAAATGCGCAAAATAATAATTCCGACACCATTCCCACAACCGAACTCGATGACTTTGTTTTTACTAAGAAAAAAGCCGGGAATTTTAAACTATCAGGCCCGGAAAATGCATTTAAAATAAATCAGACCGAATTATTCAAGGCTGCCTGCTGCAATCTCGGAGAAAGCTTTACGACAAACCCTTCCGTAGACGTAAATTATTCTGACCCCGCTACCGGAGCAAAACAAATCAAATTATTGGGGTTGTCGGGGAGTTATGTACAATTAATGACTGAGAATCTTCCTAATTTCAGAGGAGCGGCACGTCCCTATGCTCTTCGATATGTCCCCGGACCTTGGATGAAGAGCATAAGTGTGTCAAAAGGTGCAAGTTCCGTCAAGAATGGGTACGAATCTATGTCGGGACAAATAGATGTGGAATATCTAAAACCGGATGATCCTACCGGAGTGGCTGTGAATGCTTATATAGACTCACAATTGAAACTGGAGGCAAATGCAGATGCCAATTTTAAGTTAAATCAGGGTCTAAGTACTGAAATATTGGGTCATTTTGAAGATAGGTTCATGAATCATGATGCCAATGATGACGGCTTCACTGACACACCGGATATCAGACAATATAACTTTCAAAACCGTTGGAAATATGTTTCATCAAACTATATTTTCCACGGGGGTATCAGTCTTCTAAATGAAAAGAGTACAGCAGGTCAGATGTCTCATAAAATGCACAAGGATTATGATCCTTATCTCATTACTCTTCGAACCAAACGTTATGAAGCCTATATGAAACATGCCTTTATAATCAATAAAGAGCATAACTCAAACATAGCGATAATGGCAAACGGTGCCTATCATGACTTGGATGCCTCATATGGATTTAAAATGTATGACGTAAGGGAGAAGGATCTGTATGCCCAGATTATGTATGAATCGGATTTTACTGACAAACATAATCTCTCTGCGGGTGTATCATTCACTCATGATTATCTTGATCAGTTTTTGCGCAAGACACATAATTTAGGTTTGAACCCCGACAAGATTGTTGATAAGGAAACCGTAGCTGGAGGCTATGTGCAGTATACTTGGAAACCGAGTGAAGCATTGACGGCAATGGCAGGCATAAGAGGAGACTGGAGTTCAATGTACCATTGGTTTGCCACTCCAAGGGTTAATATCAGGTATTCCCCTACCGAAAACCTGACTTTTAGGGCATCTACAGGAAAAGGTTATCGCACTGTTCATCCGTGGGCGGAATTTAATTATCTCATGGCAAACAGCCGCGAACTGGTTGTAGAGAATTGCCATCAAGAAGCTTCTTGGAATTACGGGATAAACGGAGAACTCAGAATCCCCATAAATCAGGAAACCATAAGACTGAATGCTGAATATTATTATACTGATTTCCAACGGCAGGTGATTGTAGATTACGATTCAGATCCTCATACTCTCACCATTGCCAATCTTGACGGGAAGTCTTATTCTCACACTTTCCAAGTGGATGTCACGTATGAGTCGTCTTTTGGTCTGAGTGTTACAGCGGCATATCGACTTAATGATGTAAAAACTACCTATAGTGGTAAGCTTCTCGAAAAACCTCTCACTTCCAGATACAAGGGATTGCTAACAGCGTCATATTCCACTGCAATGGATATTTGGCAATTTGACACCACACTGCAACTGAACGGAGGTGGCAGAATGCCTGCGCCATACATGCTACCGGATGGCAGTTATTCTTGGGGTGACCGATTCAAAGCCTTTCCGCAGCTAAATTTCCAAGCGACAAGATGGTTTCGCCACTTTTCAATATATATCGGAGCGGAA
>CAZXHO010000308.1:0-3236 GCA_964640365.1 uncultured Sangeribacter sp.
ACATTGTGTCGGTAGTGTAATTCTGTTACCGCTCATACCGGTCCAAGAAGCATTTATCTCCCACTTTTTGTTAAGCTTCCAATTAACCAAGATGTTTATTTTATGCCTGTTATCAAAACGAGCAGGGAATTTCTTCCCTTTATTTTTATCCGGGAAACAACGGTCTGCCCATAGAAGAGAATAACTAAGATGACCCGTAATATTTCCAAATTCCTTTGCTACCCGGAAATCAAAACCTCTTGAAGCACCCTTACCGGAAACCATTTTCTCATTCCATGCATAGTCTTGTGCTAAAAGATAATATTCATCCGCATAATCGAGAAGATTATTCATCCATTTCCAATAACCCTCTACCGATAAGGTGAGTGTTTGTATTGGTGACCAATATACCCCGGCAAATATCTTATCGGCTGTCTGAGGCTTTTGACCTCCCATTATCGGCACCCACTGATCAGTAGGCAACGAAATTGAACTTTGAATTAACTGATGAACATATTGCACCGTTCTGGAATATCCTGCCTTGACAGCCCATGAATCCGCAGGGACATAACGGAATGTAAAACGGGGCGACAGACCGTGATGGGTTTTACCATCAATATTGAACAGACTATAATGAAAACCGTAGTTGAAACGTAACCTGTCATTAGCAGTCCAGTCGCCCTGTCCGTAAATATTTACTTCATTTGCATGGTAAGTTTTTATATTGTCTGTGAGTGTTTCCTTAAATTCTTCCGAATAAAGAACTCTTTTGTTTCTGAAAGGCAAAAAACTATGGTTAATATAGTATGCGCCGAAACCAACTGTATGATTTTCGGTTGGAAGCCAGTCAAAATCCCCTCTGAAAATCCAGTCTTGAATATTATTATCAGACGTGATTCGAGATAGATATGTGATGTCATAGATTTTGTCTTCCTTTAAACCCTCTTCCTCCTCATGACTCAATTTTGATTTATATCTGGTAAAGGCACCGGTGAATTGTCCGAAGAGACGAGGTGCAAATACATAATTCCATCCGGCTGAAACAACTAAATTACCCCAGTTGAGTTTATTTTGAATATGTTCGTGAGATATAATTTCCCTTCCCTCTTCAAACGATTGTTTTACCTTTAAATAGTCTTCTCCGAAATATCCGCTTAACCAAATGCTGCTTTTCTCATTAAACCTATGGGTTATCTTAGCATTGATATCAGTGAACGCAAGACCTATAGTATATTTTTCATCTTTTGAAGTTGCATTATAAATCGCACATATCGGTAAGGTCAATAAGTCGAACCAAGAACGGCGCATCGAAAATAAATAGGAAGTGTGCCCTTTCCATATTGGTCCTTCAATACTGAATGAGCCCGATGTAAGTCCCAACCTTGCAGAACCGTGATGAGCTTCAAGTGAACCATCTTTAGTATGAACATCCATGTAAGATGAGAGACGACCGTCATATTTACCGGGGAAAGAAGATTTATGAAAATTCACATTCCTTATTACCTCTGAATTAAATGCTGAAAAAAGACCGCCCACATGGTTTACCTGATAGAGTGGAATATTGTCAAGCATATAAAGGTTTTCATCAGAATTTCCTCCATGCACATAAAGACCTGCCATTCCCTCTACACCGGCTGACACTCCGGGTTCATGTTGGAGAGTTTTAATGACATCACTTTCTCCGAAAATCACCGGTGTTGACATTATAACACCCTTATTAAGATTAACCTCTCCTATGCCTGTCGTTTCCATTGCTATATCCTTATTCTTACTCCCATAAACCACTAAGTCTTCAAGGATTTGGCTATCAGGTGTAAGATAAAAATCTTTATTCAGGTTAGAAGAAAGATCAACTTGTGATAATGTAGAGGGGAAATAACCCGGATATGTGACATTAACCGTATAAGTTCCTTCAGGAATTGAAAGCGAATAGAAACCCATTACATTAGTTACTGCGGCCACTCCTGAGTTACCCTTAATCAGAGCCCCGGCAAGAGGCTCTCCGCTTCCCGTTTCACGAACAAATCCGGTAAGAGAAACCGTTTTAATCTCCTGTTTTTTATTCTTCTTTGCAGGAGTCAGAATCACATTATTGCCCTTTATCTTATAATTTACTTTGATGTCTTTGAAAAGGCGATCGAGGGCTTTATCTATTGGAAGATCAATTATATCGACAGATACCTTTGTCTTGTCAAACAATGAAGACGGATAAACAAAGTTCATTCCACTCTGTTTCATTATTTTTTCAAAAACTTTCTCCATCGGTTCATTTACTGCCCGGACGGTTATATTCTCAGCCTTGAGATGCAACCCTCCGAAAATGATAATTAGAAGAGAAAACACAATTTTATTCATAACACTACTTTAATATTCGAGCAAATTATGGATAAACCGGTTATATCCCCTGCTCTCTCTCCTATGAGGATGTTAGTCATAAAAACCCCTATGTATGCAAAGAAAAAAAATTCCACAGAATTTTACCGATCGTTTTTTAAACTGTAAAATTCTGTGGAATTAAAAGTAATTATTAAATAACTATGTTCCTGATTTATTATTTCTTGGCAAGTGTAATAGCATCAAGAGATGCAATTGCCACAAGATCATAAATTTCTCTCTCCGGTGCGTTACTGTTAATGAAATATACCGGTTTCTTAAGACCCATCTGAATAGGGCCGACTATGGAACCTACCCCCGTAGACAGCAGCATCTTGCCTGTGCAATTGGCAGCCGTTAGATTTGGGAAAATGAGAGTGTTCACTGTCTTCCCTTTTATAGTATTGAACGGGAATGTCTCATCACGCAATTTAGTATTGAGAGCATATTCGACCTGCATTTCACCATCTACCTGCAACTCCGGATACTTTTCATGCAATTCTTTAACTGCATCTGCCACAAGTGTAGCTTCCTCATGTTGTGAAGAGCCAAAATTACTGTAAGACAACATTGCTATTACTGGATCTTGTGCAAAGAAACGGACAGTATGATCAGCTAATCTGGCAATATCCACAAGAGCCGCTTTATCAGCATCGGGATTAACGGCTGTGTCAGCTATAAAGTAAGTACCACGCCTTGTATTGAGGATATGCATCGTGGCAAAATGATGATACCCCTCCTGAAGTCCTATTATAGCCTCTACATTGGTAGCAGTAGCTTCACCGGCAGAGATAGTAGAAGCGAGGCAAGCATCAGCATCTCCTGTTTCAACCATCATCATACCGAAATAAGAACGATCGTACATCTTGTCGAGAGCAAAATTA
>CAZXHO010000309.1:0-3233 GCA_964640365.1 uncultured Sangeribacter sp.
ATCACTGACGGCCGCTTCTCAGGAGGAACGTCAGGACCTTCTATCGGTCATATCTCTCAGTAAGCAGCTTTCGGTGACAACATAGCGCTTGTTCGCGACGGAGGCATAATAGATATAAATATTCCTAACAGAACAATTAATGTCAGGCATTCGGACGAGGAACTTGCTAAAAGACGCGCTGAAGAACTTTCGCACGGGAAAGAAGCATTTACCCCGCGTGGTAGAGATCGCAAGGTGAGTAAGGCTTTACGTGCCTATGCTTCACTTGTGCAGTCTGCCGACAAAGGTGGCGTAAGAGGCGAGATCTGATATTTATTTCGAAATATTAGTATTATGAGCAATAAAATAACAGGATCTGAAATTTTGATGCGTGCCCTGATAGACCAAGGAGTTGATAAAGTATTTGGTTATCCGGGAGGACAGATAATGCCCGTCTATGATAGTTTATATGATTATAGACATAAGATTCAACACTATCTTGCACGTCATGAGCAAGGTGCCATTCATGCAGCAGAAGGATTCGCAAGGGCTTCCGGGAAAACAGGCGTAGTCATAGCTACTTCAGGACCCGGTGCGATGAATCTGGTTACCGGCCTGAATGACGCCTTAATGGATAGTACTCCTATAGTTGCCATCACCGGTCAAGTTCCATCCACGCTTCTTGGTAAAGATGCTTTTCAGGAATCAGACGTTGTCAGTGTTACTCTACCCGTTACAAAGTGGTCTATTCTTGTGAGAACTGCAGAAGAGATAGCTCCTGCCATAGCCAAGGCTTTCTATATTGCAAATTCAGGCCGTCCCGGACCGGTAGTAATCGATCTGGCAAAAGATGCACAGGTTGGCCTCGCAGAATATAAATACACTGACTTTAATTTCATCCGTAGTTATGACCCGGCGCCGGAAATTGAAAATTCTCTCCTTGATGAGGCAGCACAAATCCTTAACGAAGCGAAAAGACCCATGATTCTGTCGGGTCATGGAGTAGCGATCTCCGGTGCGGAAAAGGAACTTATAGAGCTTGCTGAAAAGGCGGACATTCCCGTAGCATGTACTATTCACGGTCTTTCAACTATCCCTTCTGACCATCGTCTCAACAAGGGAATGTTGGGTATGCACGGAAATCTGGGTCCTAATATTAACACAAATAAAGCCGATGTCATTTTTGCTATCGGTATGAGATTTGATGACAGGGTTACAGGAGATACGAAAAAATATGCTCCCGAAGCCACAATTATTCATCTTGATATCGATTCAAGTGAATTTAATAAAATCATTGGAAGTCAACTTCATATTCACGGCGATGCAAAAACAGCACTCAGACAGCTTATTCCTTTGATAAAAGAAAATGATCATAAAACATGGATCGACTCCTTTACACGCCATGAAAAAGTGGAATATGAAAGAGTTAAGAAGCACGAGTTGTTCCCGGATAATGAAGATGGGAGAATGCATATGGGAGAAGTAATCCATAAGGTAAGTGAGAAGTTTGGACATAATGCAGTGCTTGTCACCGATGTAGGACAAAACCAGATGTTTTCTGTCAGATATTTCAGCTTTACCTCTCCAAGAAGCTGTATAACTTCAGGTGGTCTTGGCACGATGGGCTTCGGGTTACCCGCTTCTATAGGTGCAAAAATTGCCGTTCCGGAACGTGACGTCGTTCTCTTTGTAGGCGACGGAGGATTGCAGATGACAATCGAGGAATTGGGAATGATTATGGAATATAACGTCGGTGTAAAAATCATTCTGCTCAATAATAACTATCTCGGGAATGTACGTCAATGGCAAGAACTGTTCTTCAACAGTCGTTACAGTTCCACACATTTAATTAATCCTGACTTCGTAGCGCTTGCCAACGCCTACGGAATAGCAGGTGAAAATGTGCCACACCGTGACAATCTTGATGCGGCGATAGAAAGAATGAAAAATCATAAAGGAGCTTATATCCTTAACGTTAACATCGAGGAAATGGGAATGATATTCCCGATGACTCCGGGAGGACATGGAGTTGATGAGATTCTTCTTAACTCCACAGAATATTATAAACCTGTATAATTTCATAGCGACATATGGAAAATCAATTGTTCACTATCACAGTCTTTACTGAAAATCAAGTAAGTCTGCTCCATCAGATCTCAATGGTTTTTAGTAGACGTTGTCTGAATATAGAAAGTCTGACAGTGAGTGCATGCTCTATTCCCGGTGTTCATAAATTCACCATCACCTGCAAAAGTACACGTCCTATGATGGAGCATGTAGTTAAGCAGATAGAAAAAAGGATAGAAGTTTTACGGGCTTTCCTATATACAGATGATGAAATAGTTTTCCAGGAAGTGGCTCTTTATAAAGTCCCGACCTCCAGTGTAATAAACAGTGGGGAGATAGAGGACATCGTGCGAAAAAACGGGGCAAGAGTACTTGAAATTCAACCAGAATATACGGTGTTTGAAAAAACCGGTCATACTGTGGAAGTAAAAGCACTGTTTGACAGATTGAAACCCCTTGGATTACGTCAATTTGTTCGTTCAGGAAGAGTAGCTGTCACCAAGGCTTCATTCGAACATGTTGATGCTTTTCTTGAAAGGCAGGGCAAGCGTAAAGAGAAACTTAGCCAACTGGAAAACCATTAATAAACGACAAAAGTAACTTCTTTTTATCAGCTATATTAATAAAGAAATAATATTAGATAAATTAATAATCATAATTTTATTATGGCAAAACTTAAATTTGGCAATGTTGAAGAAACAGTTGTCACACGTGAAGAGTTTCCATTGGAAAAAGCACGTGAGATTCTCAAGGATGAAACAATTGCAGTTATCGGATATGGAGTTCAAGGTCCCGGACAAAGCCTTAACCTACGCGACAATGGTTTTAATGTAATCGTTGGCCAACGCGAAGGAAAAACCTTTGACAAGGCTGTAGCCGACGGATGGGTACCCGGAGAAACTCTTTTCTCTATTGAAGAGGCTTGTGCAAAAGGCACTATCATCATGTGTCTTCTTTCAGATGCAGCAGTTCTTTCTGTATGGCCTACTATAAAAAAACATCTTACTCCCGGTAAGGCTCTCTATTTTTCACACGGATTTGCAATTGCATGGCCCGATCGCACCGGAGTAGTTCCTCCAAATGACGTAGACGTAATTTTGGTTGCACCTAAAGGATCAGGTACTTCATTACGTACAATGTTTCTCGAAGGACGAGGTTTGAATTCAAGCTATGCAATCGAGCAGGAT
>CAZXHO010000310.1:0-3200 GCA_964640365.1 uncultured Sangeribacter sp.
TATTGCATTTGATGTTGTCATGTTCGATAGGTTGGCAAGATCTTCCCTGCTCATATAAATCTTTAGAGTGGCATCGTCATCCTCAAGCCCATAGTTGTCTGCAAGAAGTAGGAGTGCATCTGCAAGACGTCCGCGGATATGTTTCTGAGTGAGGTTGACTATCTTAGTGTCCGAACCGCCGAGATTACGCGACAACTCATGGATAAAAAACATTGCGAGATCATTATTCTTTCTTATCAGATTCTCTACAATTCTCAACGGGATGCATCCAATAACAGATGCTTCGAATGCTACACACGATGAAACATAGTTCTCATGAGCAAAGTACGCCCGGTAACCAAAATACTGTACGGGACGATAGAGTCTGAGGATTTGAACCCTGTCTCCAATTCCACTCTTATACATTTTAACCTTTCCCTTAAGCAGACACCAAAGATTTTCCGGTTCTTCGTGCTCGGCATAGATTATCTGACCTTTCTTGTAATGAAGAATGGTGAAATTATCCGTCACGATCCGCTTCTCTTCAGGAGAAAGTAGATTCCATAAGTCTGAGAGATCTTCACTGATAATCTGTTCGAGTGTACTCTTCTTTAGCATTTTAGTTAGAAAATGGTTACGTTATGTATAGAGATAAACCCAATTGAAAAACAAATTTTATGTTTCACAACACAAATTTATAACATTTTTTTGTAACATAAAAATGTATGCCGTCTTTTTAACTTATGGAATGTGTTTTACTACCAATTTTTTCTCCATACAGACAAATTGACCACTCTATTCGCCTTTTATTCCATCAACGGCGCTTTATTTTTCCATTTACCGTGCGGGGTAATTTTTCAATATATTCTATTCTTTTAGGTATTTCCCAAGGATCCAATATATTCTTCAATTTTGAAATCAATTCTTTATCTTCAATTGCAGGATTACCTTCAATCTGTAAAATTATCTCTTCACCCCATTTGATGTCTCGTCGGGAAGTGATGACAAAGGGAGTAGAGAAAAATTGTTTAATTTTTTTCTCAGTTTCATATGGATTAACCTTCTTACCTCCGGTAATGATTACATCATCCCAACGTCCCAATATAATAAATTCACCATCTGACTTGACTTTGGCTAAGTCATTGGTAATAATATTCTCACCACTGTCAAATTTTATTGCCAGACATCCCCTTTGATCCAGAGACACGGTAATTCCTTCCAATGTCTTGAACCATCCGACATCAGGGGCTACTTTACGGAGTGCTATGTGAGATGAGGTCTCCGTCATTCCGTAGGTTTCGTATGCATTTATACCGGAAGCTATAATTTTGTCGCGCAATCTCTCATCTATTGCCGAACCACCTATTATTACAGATTTTATAATAGGCATTTTATTGGCATTCTCAACAATGTGTAGCATTTGAGAGGGAACGACAGCAAGAAGATCTATAACTTCATTTTTACTAAAGTTATTAAGAGGTCGATTGGAAGGAGTTTCGTAAGTAAGCCTACATTGAGCTAAATCTGCTCGTACTGCCATCATTTTACCTCCTATAAAATCAGGAGATACACATGAATGGAGACGGCTATTTAAGGTGATATTGAAAAATTTATTTGTACGGACGCCACTTCTTTTCACAAATTCTTTAGGCAATGTTATCTCTTTCGGTGTTCCCGTAGAACCGGAACTGTGAGCCGTGATAAAGGTAGCATCGTTTTGCCACTCTTCGATAAATTCTTCAAATGTCATTAATTTATGGTTTTGATAATCTATCTCTGACAGAAGATAGTACTGATTTCAATGCAATATATAAAGTTTGAAACCTCGACTTCTTACATGTGCCACTTAAGATCGGCAAATTGTTCAAGTCCAAGTTTTTTGCCGGCATCATATTTAAGTTTATCCCCTTCAAGGTGAACCGGAGTTTGGAAATTGTCGGTAAACACTCCTCCGGTTCCAAGGCCTTGCGGACCGGATGCACCTATATATGAGGTCCATTGGGCAATGGCGTTCAACCCTACATTGGATTCGAGAGCTGAGGTGACCCACCAGCCGATTCCCATTTCTTCGGCAATTGATATCCATTGTTCTCCTCCGCTGAATCCACCGCATAAAGCAGGCTTAAGAATGATATAGGAAGGTTTGATTGTCTCGAGTGTCTTTCGCCGTTCTTCCTCATTATATTTTCCTATTAGCTCCTCATCAAGAGCTATAGGCAATGGTGAAACAGAACATAAGAATGCCATCAGTTCCTCATTTCCTGCAGGAATCGGTTGTTCAATCGAATGTACACCAAGATCTGCAAGCCTCTTCAAACGCGGCAACGCATCTTCCATGGTGAACCCCCCGTTTGCATCCACGCGTATGGTAAGGTCATCGGCATCATACTTGCGACGGATATATTCTATCATTTCAATCTCCTTTTGCCAGTCAATAGCTCCAACCTTGAGCTTAATGCATCTGAAGCCGGACTTCACCTTACTGTCAATCCTCTCAATCATCTTATCAAAATCTCCCATCCACACGAGTCCGTTTATCACAATCTCTTGCTTTCCCTCCGTGAAAAGAGATGGATAATAAATACCCTCGCAGTTATTGGCATAGTCAAGGAGAGCTTGCTCAAGACCGAATTGAATTGAAGAATGACGGGATAAATCTGTAGGTTTGCCGATGGCTATATTGGCAAGAAGTTCTGTAAACTTCCATACATAATTTCCGTCGGCTTCAGGAGAAAGACCGGGGAAAACCGCAGCCTCTCCTATACCGAACCGCGACGGATCATTTTCATCAAATATCTTGACAAGGAAAGTCGGTTTCTCTGTCATGACTCCCCGTGACGTACCACCCGGCTCTTTGAAATGCAACAAATAAGGAGCAAAAGCAAACCTCATAACTTTAAGTTTAATGACTGATAAAGAATATGATTAGGGGAATTTAGGGAATTGTTCGAAATCGGGATCTCTCTTTTGAAGGAATGCATTCTTTCCTTCCTGTGCCTCATCCATAAGATAATACATGAGAGTGGCATCACCGGCAAATTCCATTAGACCCGCCTGTCCGTCGAGTTCGGCATTTAGACCGCGTTTTATCATTCTTATTGCAAGCGGAGAACGTTTCATTATGGTTCTACACCACTCCACAACCTCTTCCTCAAGTTTGTCGAATGGAACAACTTTGTTTACCATGCCCATTTCAAGTGCTTCCTCGGCAGTATATTGAC
>CAZXHO010000311.1:0-3183 GCA_964640365.1 uncultured Sangeribacter sp.
TTCTCTTATATGGGTAGCTCTCAAAAGGTTAGCAATTCCGTTGCATTCGGCGTTGTGCTACTCATGATTGGCAGAATCAGAATTGTTTATGATTATGCCGTTTACGAGTGATCGTGCCCCCTCTATCCTTGCTCCCGCCCCGATACTGACGTTAATCAGACGTCCACAATCTCGCACGATTGCACGAGCCCCTATTTCTGCCTTTGCAGCTTTCTTATCGAGGAATTCATTTAATCCCGGGCGAATGTTATTTTCCAACCATTTGGGATAGCGTGCCATAAGGGTGGCCGTCTGGGCAGTTAGTCCGGGGTAAATCACCACCGGCCTTGAGCCGGTTTCGTCGAGCGCGGCAATTTCTGTACCAATACCACACACTGCCTCCTTATCGAATTCGATACGGTCTACGTTTTCGATCAATGCATCTTCTCCGACATGACAATTAGATATTCCTCCACGTATATTTCTTAGGATTACTCCTCTTGAAATTGAAACATTCTCATTAAAGTGGACATTCCGGATTTTTGACAAATCCAAAGATTCATCAATTAATACCAACTCCCAGTTGTCGGCAGTACATCCTTGTTTTTCGAGCTGAGTTATTTCTCTATCTTCAGGAGGCCTGAAATGAGAAGAATCAGTTAATCGATCAGTTTTCCCCTTCATAATCTTCATCATATTTTTGGAAAAGGAAATCGTTATATGGGAATCGTTCGGTATGTATTTCTTTAGCTTTTTGGTAAAGCAAATCTTTCAATGCATCTATATTGGTACGTTCTTTTGCCGAGATAAAGACACAGTTGTTTGCCATTCTCGACATCCATGTGTTGCGGAAATCTTCGAGTGAGATATTCTCTCGGGTTGCCGGAGTCAGGTCATCAGGGTCTTTGGGAGTATAGGAGAAGGCATCGATTTTATTGAATACCATTATAACCGGTTTCGCTTCGGCGCCACATACTTCCTGAAGGGTTTTATTGACTACTTCAATTTGTTCTTCAAAACCCGGGTGAGATATGTCGACAACGTGCACCAGAACGTCTGCCTCCCTTACTTCATCAAGTGTAGATTTAAAAGAATCAACAAGATGGGTCGGCAATTTACGGATGAATCCGACTGTGTCGGAAAGAAGGAAGGGGAGGTTGTCTATAATAACCTTTCGTACTGTGGTGTCAAGAGTTGCAAAGAGTTTATTTTCAGCAAATACGTCACTTTTGCTCAATAGGTTCATCAGAGTTGATTTACCCACGTTGGTATATCCCACCAAAGCTATTCGGGTGAGTTTTCCCCTGTTTTTCCTTTGAATACTCTTTTGTCTGTCGATATGTTCGAGCTCGTTTTTCAACCTTGAAATTTTGTCAAGGATGATACGGCGGTCAGTTTCTATCTGGGTCTCACCGGGGCCTCTCATACCGATACCACCTCTCTGACGTTCGAGGTGAGTCCACATTCTTGTGAGTCGCGGAAGCAGGTATTGATATTGTGCGAGTTCAACCTGTGTCCTTGCCGTGGCTGTTTGAGCGCGTTTTGCGAATATGTCAAGAATCAGACTTGTTCTATCAAGAATTTTAGCCTTAAGTTCACGCTCAATGTTTGCTACCTGTTTTGGAGAAAGGTCATCGTCAAAAATCACAAGTCCTATTTCGTTTTCTTCAACATATTGTCGAATTTCCTCAAGTTTACCTTTCCCAACATAAGTTCTCGGGTTTGGGTAATCCAGTTTCTGAATGAATCTTTTTTCCGGTTCGGCGCCGGCAGTTTTGGCAAGGAAGTCAAGCTCATCGAGATATTCTTTCACTTTCGCTTCGTTTTGGCGCAGCGTCACTAGGCCGACGAGCACTGTTCGCTCATTAACCTCTTTATTAATTATGTTGTCTTCGATCATGGGTCAGAATATTGATGTATATAATAGATATTGATGCGAAATGGCGGAGGGGAATAATACAGTTTGGATTTCCAAAGCCTCCACCCGCTCCTGAAACTGTGGGAAATCCGGGCACAAAGATAATCAGAACTTCATCAATCTACAAAAGAAGTAACGCTTGAGGGGGAATAAGAGTTGAAAAAAGAGCTGAATCCGATGATTCAGCTCTTTTTAAGGGAGGATATTTATAAAATCTTACTTTTTAACCTTGTTGTAGCGAGCATTCAATCCTTCCACAACTTCAGAAGTGATATCGAGAGCAGGGTTGATATAAAGAGTAGCAGCTTTGAAGAGAATTGCATCATAGCCTTTCTTAGCATTATATTCCTTAATGAAAGCCTCGATAGAATCGTTCACAGTTTTCTGAGCGGTCATTGCAGCGTTTTCAAAGTTGCTTTGTAGCGTAGCTACTGATCTTTGAGCATTAGCCTGCATATTGTTGATTTTCTCTTGGTCAGCTTTGTAAGATTCTTCAGACAGATAACCGTTGTTCTGTAATTTTTTCTGCATAGAAGAAGCAAAAGACTGTATAGAGTTTTCATGACGTTTCACTTCGCTTTCCATATTTGTCTGCATACGAAGCATTTCTTCATTATAATCTTTTGCAAGATTATATTTGCTAAGCACTGAATCAAGATCAACGTAACGGAAATTAGGGAGTTCCGAGTCAGACTTAGCTGACTGAGCTGCAGGTGAGGCTGCGGGGGCATCTTTTTTGCCTTCGGAGCTGCAAGAAGCAGCAGCGATGCAAAGAGAGAACGCGCATGTGAGAGCGGAAACTCTTAAAAGAATTTTTTTCATTATTAATATAAAATGTTATAATTGTTCTATTTATCGTGGTCGTTCCCAGTTAGGTGTCTTTGTTTTC
Source organism: uncultured Sangeribacter sp. (assembly GCA_964640365.1). GTDB lineage: Bacteria > Bacteroidota > Bacteroidia > Bacteroidales > Muribaculaceae > Lepagella. Next base: position 2,787 of record CAZXHO010000311.1, read on the forward strand.
GCTGCTCGTGACGGCATGCATGACCGGTAAGGAACGAATGGCTTCGCGAAAATATTACCCTTACAGAAAGCAAAAGTAACGCAATTCCACAAAAGAGAAGCACTAATAATGTTAATTTCACTTTTTTAAAGTTATTTTAACACTTTCTATATTAGGTTTGAAAGTGTTTGCGATTTGGAATGCAAAATTACGAAAAAAACCATTAAGATGAAAATTTTACGGTTCTTTCTCTGGTGGATTTCAGGATGAAATGAGATAGTTTTTAGGTTTTAATATGATTTTAGTTTTGAGTTTTTTGCGAAGAAGAAATTTTTATGTACTTTTGGGAATTAAATATTCCGCATTCGAAGTATATGCTTCTTCTTCCGATCGTATATGTTCCGATGGACAAATATCT
>CAZXHO010000312.1:0-3176 GCA_964640365.1 uncultured Sangeribacter sp.
TCATTTCAGGTAATATCCTAATTGAAAAAGTCTGCGTTTTTAATAATTTTAATGATAATCTTTTTAAAAAATTGTAAAATAAATCCTATTAAATTTGGTGGAAAATTCAATTTCTGAGATACTTTTAAACGGTATAGATTAGAATTAAAATATTGTAAATCAATATTCTATTGTTTGAACGGCAGGAATATTTAGAAGTGAACGGCGATGAAAAGAGATATTTGGCTATTTAAATCCTGAAATTAGGTGTAGACTGTATCTTTTGTGTAAATTTATTTATTGATTGCGGAATACATAAATTTAGTATAACTTTACAAATTGTTTAAGACGTGTGTTGAAAACACGGGTGTTAAATTGTCATCCATAATAGAAACTGTTATACAATAATCTATCAACATGTACAGATACGATCGGCGAATAGTAGTCACACTTGATGCAGGTGGAACTAATTTTGTGTTCAGTGCCATGCAGGGTTGCAAATTTATTATTGACCCTATCACTTACCCGTCAAATGCGCAGGATCTTGATCTCTGCCTTGCTACAATGGTTAAAGGATTTGAAGAAGTAATCAGTAAATTGCCAGAACCACCGGTGGCAATAAGTTTTGCTTTTCCCGGCCCCGCGGACTATGCCAACGGTATAATTGGAGGATACCTTCCCAATTTCCCATCTTTCCGCGACGGAGTGGCGCTTGGCCCATTCCTGACTAATAAATTCGGGTTGCCTGTATATATCAATAATGACGGCGACCTCTTTGCTTATGGTGAGGCATTGTGTGGTGCGCTCCCGGATATCAATGCACGTCTGTCAGAGAGCGGAAGTCCCAAACGTTTTCATAATCTCCTCGGATATACTTTCGGAACCGGCTTTGGTATAGGAATGGTGATAAATAACAAACTTAACCGAGGAGACAATTCATGTGTGGAGACTTTCTGTCTTCCCCATTGTCATAATCATGACATTATTGTGGAAGAAGGAGTAGCTGTAAGGGCGATCAAGAGGGTGTATGCAGAACTGTCGGGGATTGCAGATCATGGATTCGAACCGAAGGAAATATGTGAAATCGCTAAGGGTGAACGTCCCGGAAATATGGAGGCTGCTAAAAAAGCTTTTGAAATATTCGGAGAGGTTGCCGGCGATGCAATGGCTACTGCCGTTACTCTTGTAGACGGTCTTATAGTGATTGGAGGAGGAATAACGGCTGCAAGGGAATTTATATTCCCGGCTCTTCTGAAGCAATTAAGAAGTGAAATGAAAACTTTGAGCGGAGAGACTCTCGGTAGAGTACAAATGAAAGTTTTCGATCTCGATAATCCCGATGAATTCGATGAGTTTGCTCATGGAGATCACCGTAGGCTCAAGGTTTACGGCACTAATGAGTATGTAGACTATGACCCTATGAAACGTGTAGGCGTATGCATATCCAAACTTGGCGCAAGTCAGGCCATATCTGTGGGGGCGTATGCCTACGCGCTCTCAGATCTTGATTCTAAGATGCAGTCTGATATATAAGACAGCTCGCAAAATGAATACAAATAAACGCAAAAAACGGCATTTCTTTATGAGATGCCGTTTTCTATGTCGTATTGGTGGTTTTATTATGAGTCGGAGTTAATTGTAAAGAGTCTTTCCAAGGGTTGCTTCACGGCGCCGGATTGCGCGCGTAAGAATTATGTTACCGATGGTCCATAGTATAATGTCTCCTACAAAAATGATGTTTGGGTTGGCATAAGGAGAGACAAGGACATTGACTCCTATAAATACCACCGAAACTCCCAGAATGGTAAGTAAGGCAGATGCCTGATTCATACCGAGAGCCAGCAATTTGTGATGGATGTGGCATTTATCCGGTAGAAATGGGTTGCGTCCTTTTCTTACACGGTGGAAATATACGCGGAATACATCGAAACAAGGTACGATTAAAGGCGAGAGAGCCACCATTGCGGGATTATAGTCTACGTCGAGGTTTGCCGGTTTGGTACAAATCACGGCAATTGCGCAGAACACAAGCACCATACCTGTTGTAAGTGCACCGGTGTCACCCATGAATATTTTTTTCTGTTTTGTAGCGTCGCCAAACACGTTGTAGTAGAAAAAAGGGAACAGGGTGCCTGCACACGCAGTGGCAAGAAGGGAATAGATGTATTCTCCTCCGTTAAAAAATACGACTGCATAAAAGATCAGGGCGATTGTACTGAGTCCGGATGCAAGACCGTCGATTCCGTCAATAAGGTTTATTGCATTCACAACGTAGACTGCAGCAAGTATAGAGAGCAACCATGCAAACCATACCGGGAGTTCATGGAGCCATAACATCCCGTAAAGGTTGTTGATATACATTCCGGAACATGCCAGCAGGATTGCGCATACAATTTGGACAACAAACTTTGCGATGTATCTAACTCCTATCAGGTCATCGGCAATGCCCACCAGATATAGAAGAATTATTGCGCATATTTCAAAATAGATGGGCACTAAGGTGTCTGTAAGCGCCTCGGTCATGAAGCCCGAGCCGATTCTAAGATTGATGGCAACTACAAACGCAATAGAGAAAAGGAATGCCGGGAAAAAAGCGATGCCTCCGAGTCGTGGCACCACACCCCGGTGTATTTTCCTTTCGTCTATATCGTCGAAAAGTTTTTTCCGGAAGGCTATCAGTATGATCTTGGGAATTAAAATACCTGCAATAAGTACAGAAACCGCAAATCCAAGCAGGTCATTTTCGAGCCAATAAAAGATTTTATCTTGAGCGAGCATACGTTTAGTAGCGATTTAACACCAGAACTCCAGAAGCAGGAGGCAGGGGATGAAATATGGGATATCCGTAAAGTAACAGCCGGCAAGCTGATAAAGCTGAGGAGAGGAGATAGTGCAAAATTATAAAAAAAAGTTAATCCTATCAAGTTAAATTGAAAATAATTACAAAATAGTCATGGATTTGTCTCCATATAAAGGAGACAAATGAAATAGTCTGAATCCAAACAGGTGTTTCTTGATTTCAATTTTTTACGGTATAAACTTCTTATGGCGTATGGGTAAAAAAAAAGAAGACCGGAACCTATGTAGATTCCGGTCTTATAATGATAATTTGGATTATCAACCGTTGTATTTCTTCATTACAGCGATGAGGTCGAGAACTTTGTTTGAGTAACCGATCTCATTGTCATACCAAGAGA
>CAZXHO010000313.1:0-3151 GCA_964640365.1 uncultured Sangeribacter sp.
GCATATCCTCGGCGGTCTGGGCACGGCAAGCTACGGCCTCACCAAAGGTATGCACAACAATGGCGACATGGATATCACTTTTGTGATTCCTAAACCATGGGGTGACGAGGAGCGTGGCTTTGCCAACATCATCGGAGCGTGCAACACTCCTGTCGCTTGGCGCGACGTATCCTGGGATTATGTAAATTCCAGAATAGGAAAGGTTATGGATCCCCAGACCTATTTCAACCTCCGCGATCATATCTATGCCGATTTCAATTATATGCGTCTTAATGATCTCGGATGCATAGAGTTTTCGGGTAAATATCCCGATAATCTCGTTGAAGAGATCAACAATTATTCTATCGTAGCCGGTGTTATTGCAAGAACAGTGCCCTGTGATGTGATACACTCTCACGACTGGCTGACTTATCCTGCCGGCATTCATGCAAAGAATGTAACAGGCAAGCCCCTCGTGATCCATGTACATGCCTCTGAGTTCGACCGTTCACGCGGAAAGCCGAATCCTACGGTGTTCGCTATCGAGAAAGACGGCATGAATAATGCTGACCACATCATCACGGTGTCTAACCTCACCAGAAATACAGTCATTGAGAAATACGGAATCGATCCTGCTAAAGTGACTACCGTTCACAATGCAGTTATTCCTCTTAGCGATGACCTGCTCAACCTGAAACGTGGTGACACTAAGGACAAAGTGATCACTTTCCTCGGCAGAATCACCATGCAGAAGGGTCCGGAATATTTCGTGGAAGCGGCTGCGAAGGTGCTTCAGAAGAATAAGAACGTACGCTTTGTGATGGCAGGTGGCGGCGATATGGAAGAAGCGATGATAAAGCTTGCCGCTAAACGCGGAATTGCCGACAGATTCCACTTCACAGGATTCCTTCGCGGCAAAGAGGTATATCAGATGTTCCGTGATTCCGACGTGTATGTTATGCCGTCGGTATCTGAACCGTTTGGCATCTCTCCTCTCGAAGCCATGGAAATGGGAGTACCCTCCATTATTTCAAAGCAGAGCGGATGTGCCGAGATTCTTGACAATGTGATCAAGACTGACTATTGGGATGTGGATGCTATGGCTGACGCTATGCACTCAATCATTACCAACAAAGCCCTCTATGATACCCTGCGCGATCGTGGAATCGAAGAGATTCATAATATCACGTGGGAGAAAGCGGGTAAAAAGGTGATCGACATTTATAAAAAGGTGATCGAATCACGTAAATAATTTTTATTCTTCTATTAAGCAAATAAAAAATCAATATAATGAAATCAGTTTGTTTCTATTTCAAGATTCATCAGCCTTTCAGACTGAAACGCTACAGATTCTTCGATATCGGCAACGACCATTACTACTATGATGATTTCGCTAATGATGAAATCATTACACGTCTTGCCGAGTCAAGCTATATACCCATGGCGGAAACTCTTCTCCAGATGATTAACGACAGCAATAGAAGCTTCAAGTGCTCGATCTGCATTTCAGGAACTGCAGTTGAGCAATTCCAGCTCTATGTGCCTGAATTTATCGACCTTCTGAAGAAACTTGCAGACACCGGTTGCGTTGAATTCCTCAGCGGAACTTATACCCACAGCCTTTCTTCGCTCGAAGACCCCGAGGAATTCATGCGTGAAGTTAAAGCTCACGACAACCTGATTCAGCGTCTGTTTGGAGTGAAGCCGTCAGTTTTCGCTAATACCGAACTTATCTATGATGATGATATCGCTTGTCTCATAGCATCTATGGGCTTCAAGACTGCTCTCACTGAAGGTGCAAAGCATATCCTCGGATGGAAGTCTCCGGACTATATTTATTCCGCTGCTTCTGCACCTCAGGTGAAGCTTCTTCTCACTAACGATAAGCTTGCTGAAGATATCTCTCGCAACTTTAATAATACATCATGGGATGAATATCCTCTGACTGCTGATAAATATGTTGACTGGCTTGCTTCTCTTCCTAATGAAGAACAGATTGTCAACCTTTATTTGAGCATGGATACTTTCGGTTCATTCCTTCCGAAAGAGACAGGTATTTTCGATTTCATGAAGGCTCTTCCCCGCTTTGGAAAAGAAAAAGGTGTGTCTTTCACAACTCCTTCTGATGTGGTTGCCAAACTCAAACCGGTTGGCGAGCTTTCAGTTCCATTCCCAATCTCTGATATCGACGAGGCACGCGACGTATCCGCTTGGAAAGGTAATGAATTGCAGAATGAGGCTCTTAACAAATTGTATTCTGTGGCTGAAAGAGTTAGCCTTTGCGAGGATCGCCGTCTGAAACAGGATTGGGAGTATCTCCAGAGCAGCGACCATTTCTATTATATGAGTACTAAGAATAAGGCTGACGGTGCAAGTCACGCTGCTTTCAGTCCTTATGATTCTCCGTTCTCAGCATTCACCAACTATATGAATGTGCTTGCCGATTTCCTTGTACGCGTTGAGGAGCAGTATCCGGAAAATATCGACAATGAAGAGCTCAACTCATTGTTGCTCACCATCCGCAACCAATCTCAGGAAATCAACCAGCTCAATAAGGAAGTAAAGAATCTCCGCAACAACATCCTAAATTCAGATGACACCAATAATGCTCCAAAAGCAGAATTGGTAGAAGTTCTCGAAAAGAAAGATGTAGAGTCTCCTGCAAAAGCTATCGAAGACACGGAGGAAGCTCCTAAGAAAAAAGGTGGTAGAAAAGCTGCACCTAAGGCTGAAAAGCCGGCTAAGGCAGAGAAAACAACAAAACGTGCTGCCAAGAAATAATTCTGCATAAATAATCAATCGAGAGGAGGAACGGAGCATTAATAGCCCTTTCCTCCTCTTCTATTTCATTTTAACTCGCAGTTAATCCTCCCATTTCTCTTAAACTCACAACATCCCTGGCACTTAAATATTTTATTTGTCAAATTAGATCTCGCCTCTCTATTCTTCTTTTTAGATTTAGCATGGAAGCTGAATCAACCTTTTAATTTAACCTCTTTTATATTAGTCTGAGTAGGGTGTGTAATTGACAAAAATAAAAAAGGATACCACTGCAAGAAGTACCCTTTTATTACCTTGAAATATTTTTACCTTGAAATTTTATTATCCAAATTTTGAAATTTTGCGAAGTTGGGACTCATTCAGAAGTTTTATGCGTCGACCGTCAACAAGA
>CAZXHO010000314.1:0-3103 GCA_964640365.1 uncultured Sangeribacter sp.
AAAACAGCTCAGGAATACATACAGCAGAAGAAGATTAACCATGCGAAGAGCGCCCCACTCGACCCGGAAATATCAACCAAGCAGGTTGCTGAACTGTTAGGCTTCCAATACCCACAGCACTTCATCCGATTCTTCAAGAAACAGACCGGTCAGACGCCTAAAGAATACCGATTGGCAATGTCCTGAAACAAGCAACATAAATAATGGCAAGATTCCTATTCTGAAATCTTGCCATTATTTATGTTGCTATATCTTACTATCCTTGAGTCTAACTCAGGTTAAAATCATTGTCAGTTAAAATTTACTCTAAATGGACCGGTAACCGAATTGAACAGAAGGCTGCCATCAGATAGATATTGGATTACTGCATAAGCTCCGTTACCGCGATTATTATTACCGAAAACCACACGTTGGCGAGTAGCTCCAGTTTTCCAATCCATTCCGGTCACAGCCCATCCATCGTTGTCATAACCGTTGACAAACACTATCTCTGAAGGTATGCTTACCGAAGGAATCATACTTATAGAACTAACATCGGCACGACACCATTTGCTTTCCCACTTATTTTCCTTCACATTCCATCTTACACATTCAGCTCCTTTTGGACCGGGGGTTAGAGGACCAATCGCAAGCACTCCTATAACTTTATCCTGTATAATAGCGGTCGCTGCATCAATATTGTTTACCACAAAAGCATCATAGCCACCTGCAACCACGGATTGTTCAGACTGCACCCATTCCGTTCCGGCAGGTAAACCACATGAAACTTCAAACTGTCCGGCAAGACGCGGATTAGAAGCATCTATGACAGTGGCATCTGCAGGAATTTCATCCCTCCAGAATGCAACGAGTTTCATTCTCTTCGCGCCGTCTGTGATTACAACAAGCTTATCCTCTTCGTTTCCAAAACCCATTAAAGTAGGAGTCGAACCGGTTCCAAACCCATGTTTAATGGCAGGAGCCTCCGGACCTCCATCATATGAAGCTTGCCATGCCCCATCCGCTTCCTTATCAGAGAATTTACCGTCCATGCAAATTAATTTGCGCATTATACCCTTTCCTCCGGCAACAGTGCTATTGCTTGCCACGTAAACGCCTCCGTTTTCATCATTTGAAATTGAATTGGTAAGAATTTGATTGTCACCAAAGGGATATGAATCTATAACACCGGTTAAAGATCTGTCCAAAGTTACAAGGCCTCTCTGAGATGCCACTATCAGGTATCCGTCATAGCTCATTGAAACGCCAACAATAGTGTATGATCCAAAGATATGGGGAGTCATATCTATCTGCCCGTTTAACTTTATTCCTTGTGTCGGATCATTCTTATCAACGAGAGTGTATGAGGCCAAGGTTCTACCGGCATTGACAAAAATGTTATTATCCCTATCGCATAATACATAGTTGCCGTTTGAGATTGCCACTTGTGGAGTTGGACCCAATATTTCTTTGACAGAAGATTCAAGCTCGGAAAGAGAAGAATAGTTGGCTGCCAATTTCTCAAGATCCTCTTTACTACGCATTGTCACTCCGGGTAGCGAAGCCTCTACAATTTTCTTGAACTCTCCATTAGAAATTTTAATATACGACACTCTGTCACTTCCGACTCCCCACATATAATCAGGAGAAGTTGATGCGATTGTCATCAAGTTCACCGGACCACTCCAACTCGCCTGACAGTCATCAGGATTAACATTATAAATTCCATCCTTTACCAAATATGGAAACGCATCTGTTTGAGCAGAATTGAAATGAGTAATGCTGTATACATCGCTTGCCAACCATGGGTTAGCTACAGGGGTATTATATTGTGACAATGGTTTGTCATTATTGTTGTCAGGTGAATCCTTATCATCCTTATGACAACTCATAAATAGCATCGAAGAAGAAATAGTTACCAATGCTATAAATCGAATTAAAGTTTTACTGTATACCATTTATTAAATTTAAATTATACAATTAAAATTGATTTCTTAAATGATTTATCCCAACGAAATTCATTTTCGCCGGGTATTTCGTAATTGTGCTGAATGAAATAATTAGATTTATTCATTTTCAATACTTTATACATAAAGAAATAATGTTTATAATAAAAATAAGAAACCTCAATGTAGTAATAAAAGATAGCAGTTAACTGAAAGATTCTCAGAGAACTTGGACTGCTAATTCTAAACCACTCTTATTCAGCTGCGCAAAGTTAGTTATAAAGCTGCAAATATTAAACAATCATCATGAGATATTTTTATACAAATAAGTATCATTTTACTTCAACTGGGTTAACACTAAAACTTCTTTATTTTAAGCTTAATAGGATGATAATATATTTAAATCCTCTCACATTCCGAAGTGGTAATATCAGCCGAAGCCCTCCTCAGTTATCAATATTGAACTTGCATCAAATTTGAGATATCTTCCCGCCCGTATAGGACACTCCTAAACCAGAATCTTATTGTGAACGAAGTTATTCCATATAAATATGGTATCACATTGGTTTTAACGACATATTTAATAGTTCTATGCCTCATTCACTACAGATTTCTAAGTACTTTCCTCTTTATCAGCATTTCTCAAACTCTCCCTCGCGAAGCTTTTCACTTGCGATTTCTTACAGATTTACTGCTCCTTCAATGCGTTCTAATGATAGTGGGTGTCTGAGCTACAGAAAAGCGAAATTGGGTGTAGATGTAGATTCTCAATGTAGGTAAGGACTACCGTTTCTTTTCGGAATTCAGGTCGGAACATTAATATGTACAGATGCAACTGATAAAATTAGGGTAAAAATGTAGGACGCAAATTTGTAGTCGAGGGATATTGATATAAGCCCGCATCACAATAATTGTCAAAAAGGATTAAGCAAAGCGAACCAATGCTTTGCAAATTATGTTATAGAAATAAAAATAAATTATAAAATTTTGTTATAAGATTCACTAAGAGTAAAAATACCATATACTAAATTCTGATAAAAAGCTTAGCTGAGCACAGAAAATTAGTATATAGATCTTAGTTGAGTCATTAGTCTAACTAAATTAAAATTATTCATTATGTTTAAATCAACTATTATTGCCGGCATAGGAGGCTTGTTAGGCACTTGTCTTCGTTTCCT
>CAZXHO010000315.1:0-3101 GCA_964640365.1 uncultured Sangeribacter sp.
GAGCATACTACCTTCTGCCGACACGAATGCGTCAGCATTATATACAAGAGTATCTCCCTTATTATAGAAATATACTTTAGACGGACGCACTACCAATTCATCAAGCATTTTCGGGCTACGCCTCATATAAAGATTGCCGAGATTCATCTTGTCGCTTCTCTTGGAAATAGTTGAAGGGTCTATATCCAGATAGTAAGTATCGTAGTCTTCCATAGAGAGTTCGAGAATATACTTCCCTTCTCTATCAACTCTATAGAATTGGAAAACCGGTTCTTCGGATTTCATACCGTTGCTATACCAAGTTCTTCTGGCTCTGTCAACCGCATACTCTGAACTATCTGATGCATTCAAAAGTCTAACCTTTACATCGAAAAGATCACTATCGGTAGCTCGGTTCTTAACTGTGCCGGTAATGGTAAATGTGTCAGCATGGGAACTTACAGCAGAGAAAAAAATGAATAAAATAGCTAAAATTTGACCTAAAGTCTTCCTGTTATTTAAATTAAACATAGTATGAAACCATTTGAGAGAATTGAAAATGGAAGAAAAATGAAATGCATCCTAATATTAAGTTTTAACTTATGGGATGCATTCCATTTTGTTATAAATACGACTATTGTATTGTGCAGTAGATGATTATTTCTTAAAAGGTTTGTCGCTTACATAAACTTTAAAGTTTTTGATAGCACCGGGAACCTCACTCTCCATTCTTGGGAGATATTGTATTCCTGAGACTTTCTTATTGCCACCGAGATCTATGACAACGGCATGTGGAAAAGCATCTCCGGGAATAGTGCTCCAATACGTTGATTCTTGAAGATCAAAGAGTTTATCAGCGGAACGATTACCACTTTTCACCTCTTCACTATCAGCATAATCTACAATCCAAGGTTCACGAGACAAACGCTCACCGTTTTCATCAAGAACATAAAATTCGGCTATAGCTGCATTGTCTTTTCCATCTATTGCATCAAGTGCTTCCAAACAAAGGTAACGACCTGTTACCGGTTTTTCAAGCTTTCTTTCCTGCCAGCCGTTCCCGGGTGCGAACTCACCTGAAAGAACTGCTACTTCACCTGAAAGATCAAGATTTTCACCTTCAAGCCTGTGGGTAAGGGGCTTTTGGATTTGTAAATTATCGAGAAGCGGTGCTGTCAAACCTTCTGATACAGCTTCACGGGGGCCGACTATATCAAAAATCATGATTTCGTTTTCACCTTTTTTCAACCAGCATCCAGGCATGTATAAGGTTTGCTGAGGACCGATTTCCCAGATTCTTCCTATTCCATGACCATTTACATATACCAGACCCTTCCCCCATGTCTCAAAATTAAGGAATGTGTCAGAAGGTTTATTAACATTAAAAGTTCCTTTATAAACGCCGATGGGAAGTCTTCCGTTTTCACCGGCTGTGAAGGTCTCTATTGGGAAATATTCCATGGATTCATAAAACTCCGGTTTATCTTCAAGATTGAAAACTTCCCAATTTTTAAGATCGCATACGAATACGTGACCGTCTCTGTCCTCTCTAACGGTCACTTTGTCAGTGATGCCCTTAAAATCTTTAATTGCCCTGCCAAAATTTATACGGCCCATAGCTTCTACAAGAATATCAAGTTGAGCACCTTTATTACAAGATGGAAGAGTCAATTCCTTCTCACCATTTCTGCGATCGAGTTTTCCAATATATTTGCCATCAATGAAGACCTGAGCGTAATCATGAGGATCGTTGACTGTCAGCACTCCCCCATTTTTTAGAGCCGGTAAAGTTGTACGATACAGTATACTGCCGAATCCCTGATTGTATTCTTCCATAGTTTTGATGTTTTCATCTTTCTTAGGCTCCGGAAGATTTGGGAATAAAGGTGCGACCTCAGTGAAATTAAACTTATTAATGGCAATTGGCTTAATTGTCTGAGGAACGGCAGGAAGTTTTTTCCCGTCATAATATTTGGCAAGAGTTTTACGCAGATCCCAATATTTGGGAGTAGTCTGTCCACTCTCACTGATTGGTGCATCATAGTCGTATGATGTCACATCCGGTGCATAACCGGGAGAGTTAGCACCTGCCCAATGTCCCCAGTTAGTTCCACCGTGAGTCATGTAAAGAGAAAAAGAGATTCCTTTTGAGAGCATCTCATCAATTCCTTCAATCATATCTGCCGCAGGCCGAGTTTCATGATTGGCACCCCATTTGTCGAACCAACCGCTCCAAAACTCTGAGCACATTAACGGACTCTCCGGACGCAGCTCTTTCAGTTTTGCAAATTGTTGGTCAATATTGGCTCCGGTTCCGAAATTCATTGTCCAAATCAAGTCATCCAGTCCGTTTTTAGTAAAGTTCGATGACCAGTCACACTGAAACAAGGTAACTTCATCTCCGAAGTTCTTACGGAGCATATCCCTGATATTTGCTATATACTCTTTATCTTCTCCATATGAGCCGTATTCATTTTCAACCTGAACCATTATTATAGGTCCACCATTGGCAATTGTCATATCACCCACCTGATCAGCAACTGCTTTCTGAAATTTGTCAACCCTCTCAAGGAAATAAGGATCGTTCTCACGCAGTTTGATGTCTTTCTTTTTTAACAGCCACCAGGGAAGACCGCCCATCTCCCACTCCGCACAAACGTAAGGACCTGGGCGAAGAATAACTTTCATATCGTTTTCCTGACAAAGACGAATAAATTCAGCCAGATCATTTTGACCGGTAAAATCAAACTGATCTTCTTCAGGTTCGTGAGAATTCCAGAAAGTATACAGACAAATTGTATTCATTCCCAAAGCTTTGCAAAGTTTAATACGCTGATCCCAATAAGGCTTGGGAATACGTGGGTAATGCAATTCTGCAGCTTTGACAACGAAAGGTTCACCATTTAAAAGGAAAGTGCCGTTCCCTGCTTCAAATTTTCCCTTTTCCACATCTTTCGCCACTGCGGAGGAGGCAACAGGTAAAATTGATGAAGCAGATACTGCCGGAGCCAACAACATGGCAGCAGCAATCAATGCAATAGTAGGTTTGTGTTTCATTAAAACTAATTTACGAGTTTAATGGTTAGATTTGAATGCGAATTTATATAATAATACTGAAAATG
>CAZXHO010000316.1:0-3081 GCA_964640365.1 uncultured Sangeribacter sp.
CTTCCATTATCGCCCGGACCACATCATTTCTTATCTTTGTCTTTGCAGGATACTGTTTCAATAGCTCCGTGTCCGGATCGTAACAGAAGACACCTTCCCCATTGGTAGCAAGCCACATTTTCCCTCTTGAATCCCGTATGATATCCAATACCGGCGATTTTATTCTTACTCCTGATTTCTCATTTACAGGAACAGTCATTAGTTTCTCTTTACGAAGGTCGAATAAAGCCACTCCCGTACCACTGCCGAGCCACAGACGCTGCCGGTCATCTTCTATGATACATGAAATAACAGCACCCAAAGTCGGCACATTGGCATCACGCCACTCCCGTATCTCATACCCGTCAAAACTGTGAAGCCCGTCTATTGTTCCAAGCCACATAATGCCTTTGGAATCCTGACAAAAAGAATAGACGGCATTTGATGCAAGACCATCGTTAACAGTATAATGTCTTATCTGCCTTCCTTCAAGAGGAGACAGAGCAAAAGATATAACAGTTGTCAGCACCAGCTGAATAATCACGCAGAATAGTCTCATGGTGCAACCAAGGGATATTTAGGTGCAGCATAGTCCCTCCGGACTTGGGATCATACCGTGGTTGGTTAAGTATTTTACAGGGCTTCCGACAACTATCCGTTTCGAATTTATCAATCCTTAACAGATGTCGAGATTTTTCAAAATTTCCGGTTATGCAAATATAGCGTTTTTTTATCTCCTTACAAATAATTGCTCCCCTTTTAACATTACACCTTTCCACTGCATCCCATACTTACACCCCAATTGATCAATCTGCTTGTTGGGAGTCACAGGCATAAGCTTACTATTTTACCTAAGTTCCATCCTTGGCTTACCATATAATTCCTTGTCAAATTCCGTTATCGCCTGCGCGGTCGCTTCTGAATTTGCAGGAAGATAAATATTAGCCCATGAAATAAAGTTACCTTTAATATCCCTGTATTGTTCGGAAGGGTAAGTTATACCGTTGCTCTCAATATAAGGATACTCACCTAAAAACGAGGCTTTCCAGCTCAAGCCAATGTTAGTGTTGTTTACTATCTCGGTATAATCATTGCCTATATGTTTAACGGTCATATACCCGTCAAATGAACTTATATTTTTTATTTCCGCTTCTTCTTTCTCCTTCATTCGGCTGAGAGTTTCTACTGTCTTGTCAGCATATGATGGGCGGAAGCCCATTACTCCGCTAACACATCCTTCGATGATGCCGAACGACACTTCGGGATAGTCTGCACGAGTCATGGCGGGAAGACTGATAAGATATTCGTAAGCCTCATCGTTGTAGCCGTAGCGATAAAACAATTCCGGGAAATGGGATAAATTCTCCGCATTCCATTCAGAAGAAAGAATATCGGTAAAGGAGGCTCGAATACGCTCCGGATCCTCCGTAGCACCAAACCATAGGATATAGGGAACTCCCTCGCCTCTTGTAAACTCACCGGTGTTAAGAAGTGCGGTATTATATCGGTTGTGGGCAGTGTCCCACCATTGCTCTTCGAGTATATTACGATACTTTTGAGCATGCTGATACGCACGTTCAGCCTGAACATTATTTCCATTCAACGCCGCTATTCGGGAATATGCCGAAAATCCACCGTAAAGAGTAGCAAGCAAATCAACACCGGTGGTGATACCCGGAAGATTCTCCACATATGATGGCAGACCCCGGCATACATGAAAATTATTTCCCGGATCGAATTTATCCGGTAGATTCATATGAGAAGGTCTGCGCATCAGACTATCCGGAGAAAGTTTCCAGCGATCAACATATTCTGAAACCGTCCTATCAAAAAAGTGTACAAACGCAGGAGAAGAAACATAGTCCTTATCACCCGTCCAGCAATAAAGTTTAAAACAGGCCTGAAGCACATCGAAATTAGCATTCAGATTATACCAGAATTCTCTATCGTTCAAATAATCAGCCGGAGCCGGCGCATCATAGCGGTTGATTTCCCAAAAGCTGCACCAGTCTTTACTCTCGCTGATATTCTCTATGAAATGGGTGAACATATTTTTGTTATGCTCCACAAGCCCGAGTATTTGAGCTCCTACCGACTGGTGGGACACATCCCTCATGCAAAATGCCTCTCTTTTGGGCAAAGCCGCCTCATACCAATACCCCACAGGATCCTGACCGTTGTGAGAATATGAAAGAGCTGTCTTTTTTGCCCATTCAAAAGACTTTTGCAGATTCTTATCGGTGGATGTAAATACTGCAACTTCCTCCGGAGGGAGTTTGGATAAAGGTTCGTCCCCTCGGGAGGTGGCGGCACAGCCACCCACAATGAGAATTATAGCAAATATTATCAGAAAATAGACTTTCATGAAGTTGCCTTTATGGTAACAGCTGTGGGATAATCTGAAGCAGTCCGGTTATAAGGCTTACAATTTCACAGAAATTGATTTTCCTTCCTTTACTGTATAAGTATTGGTCTTCCCATTGTTGATGACTGCCACTTTGATTTTACCGGCATCGGCACGTTCTACGTTAATATCAAAGTCCGATCCGAACGCATGGATGTTTTTAAGATTCATATAATTCCAATCGGAAGGGAGTCTCGGGGTCATAATAAAGCTTTTCAGACCCGTGGGACGTATGCCGAAGAGTCCTTCGGTAATAATTCTGCCATAAAGTCCGCTCTCTGCTGAAAGGTGGCGCTGTCCACCCTCGGGCCAAGCCTCGATTGCATATGGCACATGGTCTCCCAACAGACGGGTGTTAGAGTAACGTTTCAGATATTCCGTAGCTTTATCGGTAGCCCCTACTGCATATACTCCCCTTAGGGCATAGAGAGTGGACCGATCCCAGAAAGTTTTGTCACCGGCTTGAGTCAAAAGTCCATTTTCAGTCCATAGACGCGGTGAAAACAGGGCATCTATAGTGCCCGGGGCACGTTCATCTATACCCACTGTCAAAGGAATACAAATCCATGAACGGAGCACATCATTACCCTTATAGTATGCATAGGTATCAAAACCTTCAACTTCATGGGCAAAATATTTATCCATGTTTTTACGCAACTCTGCGGCTTGTTTTGCATACTCATTCGCGCCCGGTTTTC
>CAZXHO010000317.1:0-3040 GCA_964640365.1 uncultured Sangeribacter sp.
CAATTGCTGGAATTTCGGGAAATGAATGTTGATATTGTCGATGTCATCAGCTATAACTTTAAGTTCGCCGATGATTCTATTCTTTTCTTCAAGGTTTTTACGACGCTCCTCCTCCTTCTCTTCAAGGAAAGCGTTGCGTTTCTCACGGAATTCTGTAAGCAAGTTCTTAATCTCCGCCTCATTTTCATCCGGAATGGCAGAAAAAGCTTCAGGAGCATTTCCTGCAGCTACAAACGCCTCCATTTCTTCGGAGAGCTGACGGTTGTGAAGCGTATAGAATGCCTGCTTGATTGCCGACACATCCCGGTGTGCCTCCATGTCTCCGGAGGCTATAATGGCACGGAGCGCCTCAACCATTTCCGGTTTTGACATGTTGTGATAATTCTTGGAAGAATCCTTTTCCTCTTCTGCTTCATCGGCTGCCTCTGCAATATCAAGCGCAGGAGAAGATTCAACCGCACATACGTCGGATTCACACTCTTTCTTTTCCTCTGCCACACTCTCGGCTGCCTCTGCAATGTCAAGCGCAGGGGAAGATTCTTCAACACACACATTTTCAGATTCGGCATTTTTCTCTATAGAGCATGCCTCAGAATTCGATACTTGGGATTTTACCTCAGCATCTACACGGGTTAGTTCGTCCCCGGAGGGAGATAGCTTATCAAGCTCATTCATAGCTGACAGTTTGATTTTGTTCGGGATTGTCTTAGCGGGTGATATTGCCGAAAGACTTTCCGTCTTGGTTGCTGATTAATGCGTCAAAATTAGCAATAAAATCTCAAATAACAAATTTTAACGCATTTTATTTAAATATATATTATTTATGTTCTTTGATAATTTTGGCAGAGATAATTCTGATATCCTCTTTCGGGCGGTCAGATGGGTCGGTTTCCGCTTTTTGTATCTTTTCTACCACGTCCATTCCCTTGATTACCTCTCCATAGACAGTATAGCTGCCGTCAAGATGCGGAGTACCACCCACGGTGGCATAATCACTCTTTATGTTATCCGGTATGTCGACAGTCTGAACCGAATCTTCGGTTTCTTTGATCAGACGCTGACGGAGTTCTTCAAGTTTATCGGTGTCTCCTGCCATCTGCAAAGCCTGGATGGTGTCGCGATGTTCCATTGCAAGTCTTTGGAAATGATCCTGAAGCATTCTGGTGCGACGCTTTGCATCCATAGTCTCCAGCTGACGTTCACTCATCTTTGTTCCGGTTACGATATAGAATTGAGAACCTGACGAACGTTTTTCAGGATTTACAGCATCTCCCGTGCGGGCTGCTGCGAGAGCACCGTATTTATGGTAATGGCGGGGATATAGTATTTCAGCTTCTATGGTATATCCGGGATCACCCTCTCCTAACTGAGCGCCGGCCTCGGCTTTCTTGGAAGACGGATCGCCTGTCTGCACCATAAAGTCATTGATAACCCTATGGAAAAGAACGCCGTCATAAAAGCCATCCTTTACGAGTTTTAAAAAATTATCTCGATGAAGCGGAGTGTCATTAAACAATTCCACAACTATATCACCCATGGAAGTTTTCAGTTCCACAAGTGCATCTTTTTCATCTATTGGTTTATAATCCATACCGGTCTGTGCAAAGGCGGCAGACATGCCGATAATAAACATGGCGACCGCAGTAAATATTTTTTTCATTTATTTTATTCCAAGTTAAATTTCAAAAAGCGGAATTTGTCAGTGATGCAGCTTCCGCCGGATAGATCCTTTTATAAATGCGCCTGAAATTGTCGTCTTCCTTTATTAATTGAGCAGCCCTCGATTTGTAATCGCGTCCCCACACGGCTTCAAGAAGAGATCCTATGTAACGGCGCTCACGATCCTTCATGATGGCCGCCTCGATCAGAGGTGAAAGCCAAGGATGAAATGTCTCACTGTCAATGGAATTAAGAAATCTTGCACTGCTGGCAAGAAACTGACCCGTATGGTCCACCCTCTTGAGGTTTTCTATAAGCATCGGCATTTGTTCCTCAATATCTTCCACGTTGTTGACTATATAGTCGTAGGTTGTCATTCCATCCGGATCGTTCTCCAGAATTTTTAATAATGAATCCATGTTTGCTACGTTTTGCAATCGCAAAAATAAATAATTTTACTCAATTAGATAAATTAAACTTTATATTTTTTTCTATATTCCACCCTTTTATTAATTTTGCATGGTAAATTTTTTAAGTTTTGAACACTCCGTACTTTATTTTTAATGGCGACTGGTAAAGAAAGAGAAAATACAGGCAAATCTTCTGATGGGACACGACAGATAATTGTAATCGGACGGCAATTCGGGAGCGGAGGAAGACGTATAGGACAATTGATAGCTACCAAACTGGGGTATACATATTATGATAAGGAACTCCTTGCCAAGGCTGCAGACAGCCTTGGATATTCAAAGGATATATTTATAGCTCACGATGAAAAAAAACCGTCTCCTCTAAGATCTTTGCTTCAAGGGCTCTATGGTATTGCTGATAATTTTCACGATACTTCCATGTGTGGTGAAAGCCTTTACCGTGTGCAAAGCGAAGTTATCAAGAAGATTTGTTCTCAGGAAAACTGTGTCATCGTTGGCAGGACAGCCGACTATATCCTTCGTAAAGAGCCTCGCCTTCTGAGCATATTCCTGCATGCTCCCCTCGACCATAGGGCTGCAAGGATAATGGAACGAAACGAGGCAGTCAGCCGTGAGGAAGCTCGCGACATGGCTAAACGCCACGATAAGGCTCGCGAAAGCTATTACAATTATTATACCGGAGGCGGTTGGGGGAAGTCGGCAAACTATCATCTTTCGATCGACGCTTCCTGTCTTGAAGATGAAGAGATCGCGGATATCATAATTAATTTCGCAAAAAATAAAAAGGCCAATTTAGCCAATAAAGAATAGTAGGAATCATACTCCGCTTGGATGATGATCGGGGTAGGATTTAAATATAGAAATAGCAGAAGTGTGGTCTGTCGCTTGGGACCATAACATCTCAAGAGGAAAGTCCGGGCAACACAGAGCACCATGTTTCCTAACGGGAA
>CAZXHO010000318.1:0-3038 GCA_964640365.1 uncultured Sangeribacter sp.
GAATTAATTTATTAAAGATGACAAGTAGCTTCAGAAAATGATATCATATTTTTATACCATTCTGTATAGTGGAATAACCATTATTTGTATTTACCGTGTTTCTTTTTCTTATGGTGGATTTCCTCCATTTTTTTCCTGAAAGACTCCTCGGCCGTTTTAAGCTTATAGATTTGCTTCTGCGAAAGAAATTTTGAAAATTTTCCATCATATTCTCTGGTGATAGCCGCATCTTCTTCTCTTGCTTTATTCCAAGCTTCAGTCACAGATTGATAATCTGCTTCTGTAGCATCTTTCTTTTTCTTAACTTTTTTCTCAATCGAACGTGCGTTATTCATTGCAGCCATACGCTTCTTGTTCATCTCTTCGTATAGCTCAAAGAAAGGTTTTTTCTGATCCTCTTTAAGATCAATCTCTTGAGCAAGATACTTCATCTTAAATTCTTGGATCTCACGAAACACTTCTTCTTTAGATTTACCATCCGGAGAGGGAAAATCTAAAGACACTGATGCATTAGAGGATAAAAATCCGCATAAAACCAAAATTAAGGGTAATAAAATTTTATATACCATATACTTAGCAATTTATCAGACCGAATGTGAATCGTGAGAATTATTCACTTTTATTTTGAGTGAAGAATATTCAGGACTGAGTTCATACCCGAAATCTGTTTCAAATTCGTCAAAAGAGTCATAATTGTCGCTCACCTCTCTCTCAAGTTCATAATCGATATCGGGCAAGTAATCAGTTATTGTCTCATATCCCTCATCCTCTATCAGCTGAACGAGTGCTTCCGGGGGATTATCAAGACTGAAAATACCAACTGAAGATGAAACTCTATGGAAAAGATTCATCATCAGCCATATTCCTGCAAACATTGCCGCAAGATATAGATAAGGCTTCACGCGCTGCCATGCCGACAGATTGGCACGTTTGGGTGCTTCAGGATAGGCAGGCAAATTCGAGAGGATACGGGAATTAAGCTCTTCAAAATACCCCTCAGGAACTTGGAAACCAGTCTCCTGACCATATTTCTCTTTTAGCTTATCTTCTTGACGCATATCCTGTTTTGTTTTTACGTTCTTTATTTTGTATAGCCCATCGAAAATTATTGCACGAAATTTCGTCCGCAGATTTTAACGGCTATAAAAATTGTCTTAAAATATTCCTATATCCCTAAGACTAAAACTAATGTGTTTGGTTTAATCGTTTTTAAAATATTTTTCATGCACTCAAACTTTTTCATCATCGGCATTGTTTTATTACTGAAAATGGTAACAATTCATGATGTTAGGTTATACAAAATAAGTATTATGAAAAACACACTGCGGCGATAATTTTATCTGCCGCTTTTTTGTTTAAGATAGATACCTTGTCATGCTTCAATACCACTTAAGGAGTGGTTGAAGGCATAAGAAGTATCTAAGCGTCTTTATAAATAGTATGAAAAGATCTCTCTAAGCTGGCTATCTTAACTTAAAAGAGCCTCCGTCACTTTTTTCACAGCATGATGATAGCTCGCCTTCAAGGCTCCCACAGAGGTGCCAAGTATCTCTGACATGTCCTCATATTTCATTTCGTCATAATAACGCATATTGAATACAAGTCTCTGCTTCTCGGGAAGCTTGGCTATGGCTCTCTGCAACTCTTTCTGAAGCTCATCCCCATCGAAGTAATCATCCGCCTCCAGATTATTCAACAAGAATCCTTCATCAGAATCTTCAGTCATCTGTTGACGCTGCTTTTCTTTATTTATAAAGTTTATTGACTCGTTGATTGCAATTTTATATAACCATGTAGACAATTTAGCATCACCCCTAAAATTATGAAGATTATTCCACGCTTTTATAAATACGTTCTGAACCAAATCATTAGCGTCATCATGGTTCATCACCATCTTTCGCACCTGCCAGTAAACAGGCTCGGAATACTTCTTAATAAGGGCATCAAAAGCCTGTGTAGCAGTCGATTTATTTTGCAACTGCTTTACAAGTTCCTTTTCATCTATCGGTGCCGTGTATGCCATATGGGGGTAAAATTAATAAACATTCTCCGATTTATTTATATCTACAATAATCATATAACTTAATTTAACAAAACTTGAAATTCACTTTAGCTTATTTCATTCATCTTTATTTCAGTTCACATTCTCTCAAACATTGTTGACATTATCTTTGTTAATAAGCATATATAACCACAAAACTATAATTATGAAAAAGACTTTACTCTCTATATTGGCGCTTATCTCATTACTTTTTTGCAGCATTCCGGCTGATGCACAATACTATGAAATTGCAAATAGACTCCCGTCTCTCATACAGCCTATGATTTCCGGGTCAGGAAGATACAAAGGTTTTCTTGAGGCTGGTTACTCAAAAACATTAGGTAAGTATGATGCGGATTTCATAGAAATATCCACCTCACAAGGATACAGCTATAACTCTTGGTTCTATATGGGTGTGGGAATTGGTGCAGACATCCTATTTTCACACCGTAATGATTCTTGGGGAGAAAATTGGGTGAATCCAGATGACGCAGCAAAACGTAAAGTAACCCAGACAGCGGTAATGCTACCTCTTTTCACTGACTTCCGCGCCAATCTGGGAAATACCTCCGGAGCTACATTCTTCATCGATCTTAAAGTTGGATGTTCTTTTTTATTAGGCAATAAATACATAGGAATTGGAGACGGCTATTTGACCAATCAACAATATTTCTATCTCCGTCCAACATTAGGAATGAGAATACCTACCAATTCAAAGAATCCTAAACAGGCAGTTGATCTGGGCGTTAACTACAAATTGCTTACCTCTAACTATTGGAATTCTTGGAGCAGAAATATTACGCTCAACGCTATTGGCGTTTCTGTAGCATATGAATGGTAACATAGGTAATGCTCCAAATTATATCATAAATTGAATTTCATGAAAAAGATTTGAAACGAAGATTTGGATAAAACAAGAATTATTTATAACTTTGCAGTCGCAAATGCGCACGTGGCGTAATGGTAGCCGCGCCAGACTTAGGATCTGGTGTCTAAC
>CAZXHO010000319.1:0-3036 GCA_964640365.1 uncultured Sangeribacter sp.
AAGCGGAGTTAAATAAACTTTTAGAACAATGCCGGAAGAGAATGAAAGGGAACGAAGAAGCCGAAATATGGCTGCAATAAAGGGAAAAAATACTAAACCGGAAATGATTGTTCGGAAGTATCTTTTCTCTCGCGGGCTACGCTATCGTATTAATGTATCTAAGCTTCCGGGGAAGCCCGATATCGTTTTTCCGAAATATAAGACTGTGGTCTTTGTTAACGGTTGCTTCTGGCATGGCCATGAAGGTTGCAAATACTCACACCTCCCAAAATCGAACGTTGAATTTTGGGAAAGGAAAATTCGCCATAATAAAGCAAGAGATTTATCTAACACCACCGTTCTTCAAATAATGGGTTGGAGAGTAATAAGCGTATGGGAATGTGACCTCAAAACAGCTAAATCACGACATACACTTTTGGAAAATTTATATAATGAAATAGTCAGCCCATATAACTTACTACATAATAATTGTTATCAAACAAACGACACTAATCAACATGCAGCCGAACCTTCGGGAAATTATTCTTAAACACATGACAGATACTAAAAATTAAGATATGAGTTGGATTATACTTATTATAGCGGGTTTAATGGAAGTCAGTTTCACATTCTGTCTCGGAAAAACCAAAACAGCTACCGGCAACGAACTCGTTTTATGGTGGATAGGATTCTTGGTAGCTTTGGCATTGAGCATGTTTCTAATGGCTAAAGCAGCCGAAAGACTCCCGATTGGTACAGTTTACCCGGTGTGGACAGGAATAGGAGCTGTAGGAGCAGTACTTGTGGGTATTTTCTTTTTCAACGAACCGGCAACGTTTTGGAGAATTTTCTTTATAACCACACTAATTTTATCTATCATCGGATTGAAACTTTTAGCATAATAGAGAACAAAGATGTAGTGAAAACATCATGGATAACGCATATAAAGAAAATGATCTATCTTCTTACTCATGTTTGAAATTCTAAATAATTTACACTAATAATGGACATAGAATCGGTTAGAAGATTTTGCCTGTCTATCCCTTTAACCACTGAAGACATGGCTTTTAGAGAAAGACATAAACCGAAATTGACTGCTGATTTGCTAAAATTAGTGGGATTTCCCCTTTAAGAAAATTTGCCCGAAGAAAGAAATTTTTCTCTATTCGGGCAAACTTTTTTTCTTACTCTTGACAGATTTTTCGTATTTATTTCAGGAGACTTCACCAAGGAGTGTATGTCTCAAAAGTACTGTCGTTATTTAGTTTCCAATGTTTCCTACTCCGTTCCCAATATCCTGTAGAGTCATTCCTTTCAAGCCAAAAGGTCTCCGGATTATTGACCTTTTCATGCTTGAAAAGTATCTTTACAAATGCCACACTGTCGTTAGCCGATATCTTGGAAGCTCTAACCTCTTTTTCTCCGGTATACTCTCCGTATGTGGCATGCAAATTGGATGCGTGACGCTTTAATTCTTTTCTGATTTGCTCTTCAGTGCCATACGAGTCTTTCGGTATAGGCTGGTCTCCATTGAACTCTAACAGGTAAATTTCTTCAGCTGCTTGTACAGGAGTGCGCATGTCTTTGGAACACCCACATGACATTAAAACCACGAAGCATATCACAAGAATAATGTTTATTACTTTATATGATTTCATGTTCCGAAATTTTTATTTGCGAGAAATACATAGGTCATCAAAACATATGGTGTTAGTAGCAGCTGTGTATTTCAGAACAGCATCAAAGGTACGGTCGTACATCTCATCGTAACAAACCACTTTAGCGGTTTCCCCATCGATACTCTTGACTTCGGTGATCGAATAATTGTAGAAAATTTTGCCTGTGCTACTTACCATTGCTATATTGCCATAGGCAAAGTCACCGGACATTGTTTCGACAGTCTTAGCGTATAGATTTATATCGATGACAGCCGACACCTCACCATAATCGCCATTATTCTCGGTTTTCTCCCAGATACCCTTGAATACCTGCTTGGGCATATCCGGAACGTTTATGTTTCTAATTTCAATTGGACATTCCCTGCCCCCATCATTACAGGGGATTAATTTAATCATAGAGAAGGTGAATGCATTCTGAGGGACTTTCTCGACAACAATAGATGCTTTGACCGGGACATTTGAAGGAAGATTGGCTGTCCAGAGGTTTCCAGAGAAATCAGTAATCGAGTGACTGTAATTTGATCCTATGTTCAGAATTGCGTTTTCGCATTCATCGCCGTCCGAAGTATAAATACCACCATACTTATTTGCGTTGATGAGCTTCAAGTTACTTGAGGTGGTATGCATTAAAACCATATTTATACTAACCGTAGTGTTGTTAAGACGCTCTATCCCACTTAGAGTAATGTCTAACCCAGTAACATTATTAGCCAAAGTTGCGCCACCAACTCCTGTAGAGATAGGTTTTGCAGAATTAGACGTTGTATTTGACGTTGATTTAGATGAAGTAGGTGTCAATAACACTTCCTCAGCAATTTTACCTATTTTCTTAAGCCATTTTTGGGCAGCCACTTCAGGTACAGCAAAAAATAGTGCAAATGATAGAAGAATTACGATTTTTTTCATGTCATGATGTTTGATTTGTTATGATATAGCATAATTAATATACCTGATAATAATCTCGGGAATATATTCTTTCGATGTGGTTGTACTTATAGTTTATTATCTTAGAATCCATTAAAGTCTGATAAAATCCACTTAGCCCAACAGAAACTTCTTTATCAGTTCACTATACAAAAATAAATATTTTATGACAATCTATCTTTACCCCCACCCCCTATTTTAATATTATTTAACACGGATAAACAAGATAAATCTACTCTAATAAAGTATTGATAGCTGATTACTACAATTAAGATTATATAATTAGAGATAAAAACATCATGTGATATTTGGCTCACTATAGAAAGAATAATACTCCTTTGTTAAGCCTAAAAAATATCAATACAAACCATTCCTTCAAAAAAATGAAGCAAGTAACATCAAATATACAAAATATAAAACGAGAAGAACCACTGGAGTGATAAGGCCTGACTTC
>CAZXHO010000320.1:0-3025 GCA_964640365.1 uncultured Sangeribacter sp.
GAAATAATACCATCGACTTCTATTTTAAACTCAGGAGCGGGAAGTCTCATGGCAGGATCACCCATCAGGCCATAGCGTAGTTTATTTGTGTCCTTACCCATAGAGTTTTTACCGTTGAGCATAATGTCGCCTATACGCATTCCTTTACCATCCTTATCGCGGTTGAGGAAAAATTGCGAAGTACATGCATTTAGATCACCATTGAGAGAAATATAAACTGTTCTACTTGGACAGATCATGCCAATTACCCCTGCATTTGGATTTAACCACATTTCTTCTCCTCCGCTCACTTCATCGGCATCCCATCTCATGAATTCACAAGTAGCGGCATAAAGGAATGGAAGACAACGGTTGGACATGGATTTAATGTCAGTCCAAGTGAGAAGGTTTTCATGTCCCCACCCCTTTGGGGAAGCGTGACCTATATAGTTCCAGAACATGACTCCTTCATTAAGCCGCGAGAACATCCTTTCGCGAGCCTCCGGATATACGGCGCCGGTGCCTGAAAAACCGAGGTTATAGGCATCAAGATAGAGTCGTTCATAAACATAATCATTGCCGTTGGGAGAATTCAGCATGTTTGAACAAACAGTTTCTGCCTGTTTAAGATGAATTCCATTGTCTTGATCGTCAGCAATAATCATTACATTGTTACGCCATTGCCCCAGTTGGGGGTCACGGATATATTTTTCAAGCTTAGTGGCAGCAGAGAGTGCCTCCGATACACTTTTAACCGGCATTCTTCCCACTGCTACATGGATGGCGGCATTTCCAATATCCCAACCGGCGTGGTAGTCATCGAGCATGCCTATATAATCATCGCTGGAATATGAGGTAGCTTCTGAAAAGCCTTCAGGCGATTGCCAGATAGGAATTCTCGGATACCCGGCGTTCCTTACGACAGGAGTGATGGATCTGTTGTCGTAAGTAGGACGCCCCATTATCAAACAATACTTGGTATAAGCTCCTCCCGAAATGCCTCTTCGATCATACCACATTTTCAATAGTCTCCTGAATGCCGTAACATCCGGCACTCCGGATGAAAATTCATTGTAAACAGTCTCGGGTGTGACTATGAGGGTGCGGATACCGTCGGTTTCATTATGCAACGTAGCAATTCGTTCAGCCGCCTCACGATAGATTGTGGGAGTAATGATCAGCATGTCCGGGGCCGTCTCTCCATGAAGATTCTGATTAGCGACCATACCCGCTGAAGCAGCATGTAGGGAAACACTTGCAGGATTAAACGCTACATATTCATGAAATCCGGCATCTGTAGCAAATTCAGCGGTTGATCCTGAGAGAGTATGTGGGATAATTATTGGGTTAACTTTGTCAGTTACATCCCAAATCACAGTATTGACGTCACAATCTTCTATACGCACCTTGGAAGGAGAAGCAGGAGAAATTTGAAAATTCAAAATTCCTTTGTGCAGCTTCAGCTCACGTGTATATGAGAGTCGTATGTAATCAAGTGCAGCTATAAAAATGGCACCGGAATTTGAATAACTTATCGACAGGTTTAGTTCCTCCCCGGTGTTTTCAATAGTCTTTTCAGTAGTCGTGGTAACAAGAAAAGTATCAGAAGAGGGAATGCCTCTGATAATATCGGACTCCGTTGATGGAAGTTGAACTTTATTAGCATGAAACAACAGGGTAGAAGTTCCATTGGAAACTTTTGCTCCGAACCTTACCGACATAGTGACAGGAGAAACGATTCCCGGCAAACTGAAATTAAAAGATCTGGTGTTTTGTATCCTGAAATCTTCACCGAGCATCAGTCTGCCCGTATTGGACGGCGCTAATATATCTGTTTCATGAACTAAATGCTGTTCAAATTGAGTGATGGTGTTTTCTCCGTGTATATCAAGAACTTCTTTAGTTGCCGGTTCAATAGAGGTTGCCTCACGGTCGCTTATAAAATAATAAGATTTCGAGGAATAGGGGTTGAGCGCATGAATAGGCTTTTCAGATAAATCTTTACCATATTGCCAAGAGAGTGTAGAGAGACCATAAAAGATAATTCCTTTTGGAGTGTGGAGAGAAGGAATCAGGGGAAGGTCATCCAGCATTGTTAAGTCAAGTCTTTCGGACAACATATTTCCTCCGTAGCCATAGACATTAACTTTAGTAATATCAGAAAATCCAAGGCTCTTCAAAGTTTCCCTTGAGATCAGCTGCATACCAGTGGACGAGACTTCTATTTTTGCCCATTTGCCGATTGCAAGTTTAGATTCTGAAGCATATAAGTCTGTAGGCAAAGCGACACAATTAAACGAGCAAAGCGCAACAAAACAGAAGAGGAGCAACCGCCTCACTGCATTTGCCGCGTAATCATTAAGAAAAAAAGATTTAAATTTATATCGTTTCAAATTTATGCCTCAGAAAAATAGGGATTAAGGGACTTCATTCCCAACGGATTCTACCAACTATATGGCTATACGGATAACGTCAGAATAGTATCTCTTATTGTCCCGATTGGTGAGAGTAAGGCCAGATATCTCCCTGAAGATAACGCTTCCACTCCTCACGGTTGCCACAGAAAGTATTCATATCCACATCGCCGTGAATTCCGTCCACTTGGCCGCGGTGGTTAAATTGCCAGAAACTCCATTCTGCATTTATCGGTGTTTCTGAAAATCCACAGATCCAAAGTGGATAGCCCGGAAAGGTTTCCGCTATATAATCATAGTAACCTTCTCTGTTGGTATAAAACATTACGCGATGGCCGAGAAGATTAAGGTAATCCACCATTTCGGCAAGGCGTTTATTTACTAATTCAATGGGAATCGAGTCCGGGTTGCCCGATTTTTCCACATCTATTACGAGTCCGAGCTCAGGCTCTCTCTTGCCGACTGCTCTCATTAGATTGTTAGCTTGATCAACACCATCTCGATCAAACCTGAAAAAATGATAAATCCCCGTTTTCAGACCTGCTTTTTTTGCATTGTCATAATTAGTCCTGAAATTGCGGTCTTTAAAATCCACACCTTCTGTAGCTTTAATAAAAATGAAGTCCATCCCG
>CAZXHO010000321.1:0-2990 GCA_964640365.1 uncultured Sangeribacter sp.
CATTCTTATAGAATGATCGATGATTATAGCTTACCTCTACGTCCGCTTTTTGCGCATATATAGTCCCAAATCCAAGGAAAAAGAAACAATAAGTAAAGAATTTTTTCATATTGATAAAAGAAATAGGATAATTAATAATATGAAGTAGCCTCTTAATATCTTACAATTAACAAGCAATCACAGAATATAAAATGAGGAATAATAATTTTACTCATATCTACATTCTTAAATGCAAAGATAATATTTTTTCGTGACAAATAATTAAGACTAATGATAATTAGGTAAATTTCTAAAAGACAGGGATTAACAAATTTATATAAAATTCTTATCAGAAGACTATTTTTATTTTACCCTCACCTTTAACAAAAAATGATTATATTTGTTAAAAATATAGAGTTATTAAAACAACATTAACACTAAACGTCATCACATATGCACATGGCTGATGCGCTGGTCTCACCAGTAGTAGCAGGATCTGCGGGAGTTATCGCAACCACATTGATCGGAATTGCTTCCTATAAAGTTAAGAAAATTACACGGAGCGATATTATACCACTCATGGGTGTAATGGGTGCATTTATTTTTGCTGCCCAAATGATTAACTTTTCAATACCAGCCACAGGATCAAGCGGGCATATCATAGGGGGAATCTTACTTGCATCACTGATAGGACCTTGGGCTGCTTTCATTACTCTTACTTCAGTATTAATTATCCAATGTCTTATATTTGCCGACGGCGGACTAATGGCGTTAGGATGTAATATTATTAACATGGCAGCTATGAGTTGTCTTATAGCTTACCCTTTAATATACAAGCCAATTGCAGGAAAGTCAACTTCTAAACTCAGGCTTTCTTGTGCCGCAATTACCGCATGTATAGTTGCACTTGAATTGGGCGCACTTGCAGTTACGGCAGAAACAAAATTATCGGGTGTCACTGCCCTGTCCACTTCTACTTTCCTCACTTTAATGACTTCAATCCATCTTGCCATTGGAGCATTGGAAGGAATAGCCACAGCAGTCATTCTATGTTTCATATCTTCTTATAAACCTGATATGTTGTATAGCCTTTATAAGAAAGGAGCATATAATAGACAGAATCAGGATTCAAGGAAGAAAGGTAATATTATTTTATATAGTTTCATAGCAGTAGCAATAATTCTTGCCGGTGGCTTTACTTGGTTAGCTTCAGAAAATCCTGACGGTCTTGAATGGTCTATTGAGAAGATAACGGGTACAACAGAAATAGGAGTTGCAAATGTTCCCTCAACTGCCTTTATGCCTGATTATGATTCCACCTTTGCCGGAATAATAGGGGGTGTAATAGTGATGGTAATGATTTGGTGTATTTGTTCTCTATTATTTAGAAAGAAAAGGCGTACTGTCTGAACCTTTTCTTTATAGATAAGACTTAACAGAGGTAAATATGCCCAATCTGGAAAAGGTATATCATAAACTTATAACCAATGGAAATGGCGGAGCCTGTATATCGACTTCTCCGGCTTATCTGTTCATAACTTTAATATACCTTATAGCGGTTCTGAGCGTATCCCTATATGAACCTCAAAAATTGATTTGGCTGGCAGCCTACCCTATCGTATTATCAGAAATGGAAGGAATTGGCTATGGAAAAATATTTCTGAAATCGCTTTGGATCCTTCCGTTGGTATGTTTGATTGGGTTGTTTAATCCTATAGTAGATACGGATCCATTTTTGAAAGTCGGCACGGTATCAATAAGCAGAGGCTGGATTAGTTTCATATCTATAATCCTACGCGGCTTACTCTCATTTCAGGCAGTTCTTATACTTATTGAGACCACCGGATTTATTGATATAATAAATACCATGAGAAAATTCGGTTGTCCCTCAGTTCTCACTACTCAATTACTTCTCACTTACAGATATATTTCTGTGATAATAGAAGAGGCAATTATAATGAAAAGAGCTCGCTTAGCAAGGGGGTATGGAAAGAAAAACTATCCCTTTTCAATGTGGGGGATATTCATTGGTCAACTACTGATGAGAAGTGTGCAAAAAGCGGAATGGATTCATAAAGCCATGTTAGCAAGGGGGTTTAACGGCTATCTTCCAACCGGCAGAGCAATTACTTGGAATAATAAGGAATGGATTAAACTTATTTGCTGGACAGTTATAATTCTCTGTCTTCGTTTCATTAATTTTTCAAATTTATTCAAACAATTCTTGCCATGAGCCATCATTTTATAAAATTTACTGACGTAAAATATAAGTATTCAGATGGAACCGAGGCTCTGAAAGGAGTGACTTTTACAGTAACCCACGGCGAGCGAGTAGCATTGCTTGGATTAAACGGATGTGGGAAATCCACTCTTTTACTCCACACCAACGGTCTATTACTTCCTACTTCCGGAGAGGTTAATGTAGGAGATGTACCGGTTACCAAAGATACTTTACCGGAAATGCGTAGAGCTGTTGGAATGGTATTCCAAAATCCCGACGACATGTTGTTTATGCCCACGGTATTTGATGATGTCGCATTTGGACCAAGAAATATGAAACTTCCGGAGAAAGAAGTGGAGAGAAGGGCTCAGGGAGCATTAGAAGCCGTCGGTATGTTTGAGTTTTATAAAAAGGCTTCTTTTCAGTTATCCGGAGGGCAGCGGAGAAGTGTAGCTATTGCATCAGTACTTTCAATGGAACCCAATATATTGGTGCTTGATGAACCAACATCCAACCTTGATATTAGGGCAAGAAGAAGATTGATTGATCTTTTAAGCCAATTCCATCATACATTACTCATTGCTACACATGACCTTGATCTTGCCATGGAGCTTTGTCCTCGGACTCTCTTGATGGATGACGGTAAAATAATTGCTGACGGATCTACTGAAAGTATACTTTCAGATAAAACTATACTTAAAAGGGTTGAAATGCTACCGTAAAATAACCAAAGTTCCGACCCTCTGCAAACTTATCTTATGAATCGGAGCCTTATTATCTTCCTTTGAAA
>CAZXHO010000322.1:0-2985 GCA_964640365.1 uncultured Sangeribacter sp.
GATGGCTGCTCGCGGTAATGTGATTAAGGAGATTGGTGAAGAGTCAGAGACAGCCGAATTTGAGAAAAAAGTAAAAGAACTGGAGAATTACGCGTCGACCTATAATAAAATCACGGAGGACGTGATAATAGACATAGTAAAGGGGGAGCCGCCTAAAGCGGTTCGTTCTGAAGGCGTAATAATCTTCGGACAATCGGGGCGTCCGATTTCACCGAGAAATGCCAATCAGTCGAAGATGGTGAAAAGTTTTGCCAATAACGACCTGACGTTTGCCCTCGGGCCCGCAGGTACGGGTAAAACCTATATTGCCATTGCTTTGGCTGTAGCTGCGCTTAAAAATAAGGCTTGTAAGCGAATTATTCTTTCACGTCCTGCTGTGGAGGCGGGAGAAAAGCTTGGCTTCCTTCCGGGAGATATGAAAGATAAGATAGATCCTTATCTTAGACCTCTTTATGATGCCCTTGAAGATATGATTCCTCAGTTGAAGCTAAAGGAATATATGGAAAACGACACCATACAGATAGCTCCTCTCGCTTTTATGAGAGGAAGAACGCTGAATGATGCTGTAATAATTCTTGATGAGGCTCAAAACACCACTAAACATCAAATGAAGATGTTTCTTACTCGCCTCGGCGTCAACAGTCGAATGATTATCACTGGTGACGTAACACAGATAGACCTGCCCAGAACTGTGCAAAGTGGTCTGTTGCAGTCGTTGAGGATTCTTCGTGGAGTTGAGGGAATCGGGATAATAGAATATGGGAAAAAAGATATTGTCCGTCATCCTTTGGTTCAACGCATTGTGGATGCATATGAGGCAAGGGAAAAGAAAGTGGATGAGGAATTTGAAGCTGAATTTAAATCCACTTTAAAAAAAGAGGATGATAACTGATATGCAAGTATAGGTTTAACCGAAGTTGCATATAAATTGGGGAATAACAATAATATAAATTAGAAGTGGCAAAAATTGGAGATACAGTTCGTTTTCTCAATAGTGTGGGAGGCGGAAAGATAACGAGAATAGAGGGTCAGATAGCCTATGTTGACGATGAAGGATTTGAAACCCCGGTGCTTCTTAAGGAACTGGTGGTGGTTCTTCCTGCCGGACACGAACCTAAGGTAACAGGTTCTACCCTTATTTTTGATCAAAATGCCTTCGATGAAGGTAGGAAAACAGTAATCGAGAATAAGAAACCGGAGAAAGAAATTCTTGCGGTTGCTGAACCGGAGTTGCCGGTAGAGGAAACACCTCATGGCGACAAGATGAATATAGCCCTTGGTTTCGAACCTTCTGATGTTAAGCATCTCGATAAATCCCGCTTTTCTGTTGTGCTGGTGAATGATTCCAATTATTTTGTGGATTTCGTTTTCCTAAGGAGAAGTAGTGAAGAAAGGGGATGGACAGTTGTGTTTCAAGGAACTGTAGCACCTAATGAATATTGCGATCTGGCTGTCTTGACTCATGAAACTCTTCCTCAATATGAAAAAATAGGCTTTCAGTGTATTGCCTACAAAAAGGATAAACCTTTCACCTTACAGGCTCCTGTGAGCGTGTCAAGGAAACTTGATCTTACCAAATTCCATAAGTTCCATTGTTTCCGTCCGGGTATTTATTTCGACACTGCAGTAATAGAATTGTCGCTTGTTTCCGATGGTGCAGTGGCGAAACCTCTTGAGGTAAATGCTGCCGAGATAGCTGATTCGATGGCAGGAGGGAAACATGATAAAGATATTTCTAAGGAACTGGCGAAGAAGTATCGGGTAGATAGTAAAAAGAATAAAAATCCTAAGACTGTTTCTGATAATCCTCACAAAGTGTTGCCGCTAATTGAAGTTGACCTTCATATCGGGGAACTGACGGATTCTCTTACCGGTATGCAACCTAAAGATATGCTTGAAATGCAGCTTGATACCGTGAGGAAGTATATGAAAGCCAATAGTCTGCGGATAGGACAGAAACTTGTATTTATTCATGGCAAAGGTGAAGGGGTGCTCCGTAAGGCAGTGCTTGATCTCCTGAAAAAAGAATTCCCGAAAGCCGAGCTACAAGATGCTTCTTTCAGAGAATATGGCTTTGGCGCAACACTCGTAACCATTCATTGACAACCGCTTATGAAAACTTCGGATAAATGGTGGTCGTATCCTGCAGAAGGGGAATCAGGAAAGACCGTTATCGTGACAGGAAGAGATCATATAGATGATTTCCGGACCAGTGGAAAATACATCTATAGGATTGATGTGACTTGGAATTATAGTTCGAAGCCCGACGGTATGCCGGATGATGAAGACGCGCAGCTGATGGATGAGGCAACCGAAGCCTTGAAGGATGCCTTTAAAAAGGATAAAGTAGCCGTAATGACAGGCATATATACGGGGGATGGGAAAAGAGACTGGGTTTTTTATACGAAAAATCTGAAGATTTTTTCAATTGTCTTTAATAAAGCTCTTGAGGCACTTCCTACTATTCCTATCGTCATTGATGCTGAGGAAGATAGCGATTGGGAGGAATATACCCATATGCGTGAGGAGACATATGTGCCCGATGAAGATTGATTAACCTTCTTAACTAAATAATATATTACATGATTAAAACTTATCTAACCTCATTGTTGGCGGTATTATGTTGTGCGTTGGGTGTACGCGCCCAGGTCACTTCAGAGCCGACGCCTCTGCTCGAAAATTCGCAGAATGTAACGATTTTCTTCCATGCCGATCAAGGCAACAAAGGGCTTGCCGGACTACCGGAATCAACGGCAATATATGCCCACACCGGAGCATGCCTTAGCAACGGACAGACGTGGGTGAATGCCCCCAACTGGAATGAAAATCTTCCGAAGTACAAGCTTGAGTATGTGAGTGATGATCTTTAGAAGCTCAATATCGGCGATGTGAGAACATTTTATGATATCACCGGTCCGAATGTAAATATCACCGGACTCGCTTTGGTTTCCCACACTGCAGACGGTAAGAAAGAGGGTAAGGGTG
>CAZXHO010000323.1:0-2976 GCA_964640365.1 uncultured Sangeribacter sp.
ATTTTTCCGATATTATAATCTTATCAGTAAAAGATTCTGTCATCGGGGAAGTGGCTGACAAGCTAAAGTCAAAATGCACTCTTATTGCACATACTTCAGGATCAGTTCCAATCGATGTTCTCAATGGAGTGGCATCACATTATGGAGTTTTCTATCCATTACAAACTTTCACAAAATCAGTTGCTCTTGATTATTCTGAAATTCCATTTTTTATAGAGGGAAACTCTGAGGAAACTACCGCAGAATTAATAAGATTGGGAAGAATGCTTTCACAGACAATATATGTGGCTGATTCCGAAAAAAGAAAAAAACTGCATCTTGCATCAGTATTTGCGTGTAATTTTACAAACCGATTAATGGGGATTGCTCAAGAAATACTGTCGGAAGCAGATATTGACTTTAGAGTTGTTTTGCCATTGATGCGTCAGACTCTCCAAAAACTTTCTGAACTTTCTCCTGCTGAAGCGCAGACAGGACCTGCAGTAAGGAAAGATTATGGAATAATCGAATCACACTTGCATATGCTTGAAAAACAACCGGAGCTGCAAGAACTATACAAGAATATGTCAAGGCAGATAATTAATCAAAGAGATACAAACCGGGAAGGTCACCACTAAGTACTCTCGTTCGGAATCATTCACATTTCCCCTATTCAAATTATAATCATATATCAAAAACTTCACAGCAATGAGTGGCATTAATTTTGATCTCAAAAAAATAAAAGCAATTGTATTTGATGTAGATGGTGTGCTTTCTCCATCCACCATTCCTCTCGGAGATGACGGATATCCTCGCCGCATGGTTAATATTAAAGATGGCTATGCTCTTCAATTGGCTGTAAAAAAAGGTTATTTGATAGCTATTATTACCGGTGGGAAAGGGTCGGCAGTTCAGACAAGATTTGAATCTTTGGGAATAAAAGACATTTATTCAGGAGCGGCAAAGAAACTTCCGGTACTACTCGAATGGATGAAAAAATATGGTCTTCAGAAGGAAGAAGTGGCATATATGGGAGATGATATTCCTGATTTACAATGCATGAGAATAGTTGGCCTTCCTTGCGCTCCTTATGATGCTGTCTGGGAAGTGAAGGAAACTGCCATATATGTTTCAAAACATTCCGGAGGATATGGATGCGGAAGAGATATTCTCGAACAGATAATGAAGGCGCAGGATAAATGGCTTACAGAAGCTGACGCTTTCGGCTGGTGACGCAATAAATATTTGGTTTAAAGCTTCCGTTTATATATCATATTTCACCATCAATTTATTCCACTACAATGCTTAGTAATTTAAATAAATACAAAATATTTTTGGGAAGCAAATCCCCTCGAAGAAGAGAACTGATGCAGATTCTGAGAGTGCCTTTTAATGTAATTTCCATTGGTGGCCTCGATGAATCATACCCTTCTGATATTCCATTAATCTCTGTTCCACAATATATTTCTGAGAAAAAAGCAGATGCCTATCAACCGAGACTTCATCAAAATGAGATGATCATTACGGCGGATACAATGGTTATTTGTGGAGATGAAATAATGGGCAAACCTGAAAATGGAGAAGATGCCGTGAAGATGCTGATGAAATTATCAGGGAAAACTCATAATGTGGCAACGGGTGTCACTATTTCTACAATTGATAGAAGAACATCGTTCACTTCAGTCACCAATGTTATTTTCACCACGCTCACGGAGGAAGAAATAAGATATTATGTCGACAACTATCAGCCTTTCGACAAAGCCGGAGCATACGGAATTCAAGAATGGATAGGAGCCGTGGCTGTTAGCGGAATAGAAGGAAGCTTTTATAATGTAATGGGACTTCCGGTGCACAGATTATTTCAAGAATTGAAACTCTTCTGAAAATCCGGTTCTCAGCCAGATGATTTTTACAAATCGAAGCAAAAATAAGTTGCCCGCATTTTTTCTTATGCGGGCAACTAATTTTATAATTATGTAAGCAGGAATTATTTACCTTCAGCAACAGGAAGTGAGTGATCGAATGAAGGCACTTCATATTTATATTTCGCCTCCCAGCCAAGTGCTGAAGCACCAAGAACGGCTGCATCACTCTCTTTAAGTTCAGAAAGCAAAATCTTAGTTTTGCCTTTATAAATCGGAAGAATAGACTTATCAAAAGCCTCTTTTAAAGGACGCATCAACAGATCGCCGCTCTTTGCAAGACCTCCGAACAGAATGATTGCCTGAGGACTTGAAAAAGCCACCATATCAGCGAATGCTTGTCCGAGAATTGTACCTGTATATTCAAAGATTTCCTTAGCAAGTTTATCCCCTGCCACCGCAGCATCATAAACGTCTTTTGAAGTGATGTCTTCAATTTGGAGATTACGCAGAGTGGATGGTTCTGTACGCACTTCCAAAAACTCACGAGCCGTGCGGGCAACTCCTGTTGCGCTGCAATATGCTTCAAGACAGCCTGTACGACCGCAACCACATACCCTACCGTTGTTACGTTTAACAATAAGGTGACCAAGTTCGCCGGCAAAGCCGTCGTGTCCGTATACGAGCTGACCGTTAACAACGATACCGGATCCAACACCTGTGCCAAGAGTTATCATTATAAAATCTTTCATACCTCTTGCTGCACCATATGTCATTTCACCAAGAGCAGCTGCATTTGCATCGTTAGTGATAGCTACAGGTATACCATCGAATGCTTTACTAACTTTTTCTGCCAAAGGAATTATAGGACCCCAAGGTAGGTTCGGCGGATTCTGAATCTCGCCTGTATAGTAGTTGCCGTTAGGGGCACCGATACCGATACCATAGATTTTATCTACAGCATCGTTAGCTTTGAGAAGGCGCATAACGCCCTCGTGAAGTTCCGCAATATAGTCATCGAAATTGGCATGCTTGCGAGTTTTGATTGAATCACTTGAAATCACCTGACCGCGTGCGTCAACGATTCCGAATACTGTGTTGGTGCCACCTATATCGACACCTAATACATAAGGTT